>JAZKZA010000222.1:0-7147 GCA_045612445.1 Eubacteriales bacterium
CAACGCTTGGTTCTTCTCAAGCGATATCTCGTTTTGAAGAGCAACAAGCCTTGAAAAGCGCTCGTTCTTTACGGCATCGGGTATCTGATCGGGCATCTCGGCGGCGGGAGTTCCCTTTCGCGGGGAATAGATAAACGAGAATATTCTATCGTATCTCGCGCGGCGCAGAGCCTCAAGCGTCGCCTCAAAGTCCTGCTCGGTCTCACCCGGAAAGCCGACGATTATATCCGACGTCACCGATGCCTCGGGAAGCTTTTCTCTGAAATAGTCGAGCTTGTCCATATACTGCTCAAGCGTATAATGTCGGTTCATTGCCGAAAGAATTCGGTCACTGCCCGACTGTAAAGGCAGATGGAGCTGCTTTGCGACCTTATCCTTTTTGGCTATAACGTCGATCAGCTCACGCGTGGCGTCCTTGGGATGACTGGTCATAAAATGCAGCTTGAAGTCGCCGTCAAGGTCTGAAACACGGTCCAGCAGCTCTGCAAAGCTGCAATCGAACTCACTGTTCTTACCGTACGAATTGACGTTCTGACCGAGCAAAGTTATATCCCTAACGCCCGACTCAAGTAGCTCGCGAACCTCTTTTTCTATTGCCTCGGGACGTCGACTGCGCTCGCGTCCACGGACGTACGGAACTATACAGTAGGTACAGAAATTATTACATCCGTACATTACCGAGACCCAGGCGCGGTAGCTCGACTCACGGTGAACGGGAATGTCCTCAACGATCTCGGGACGTTCCTGCGGCAACGCGAAGCTACGGCGTCCCCCCGCGAGCCTCTCTGCCAGCATCTTTGGAAAGACCTGTATCATTCCCGGCGGGAAGGTTATATCAACGTAAGGATATCTCATCTTCAGCTCGTCGCGTCGATGCTCCTGACCGACCATACAACCGCAAACGGCAATAACGAGATCGGGGTTCTTCTCTTTTATATGCTTGTACTGACCGATTATTGAAAGGGTCCGCTTTTCGGCGTGCTCACGGACGGCACAGGTATTCACGACTATAAGATCGGCGCGCTGCACGTCGTCTGTCAAAAGATATCCCATAGCAACGGCAGTTCCGGCGAGCCTTTCACTGTCCGCCTCGTTTTGCTGACAGCCGAAGGTCTGAACGAAGACGAGCGGGCTTTCCCCCTTTCTTTGCCCAAGCTCGGCAGTAAAGCCTCTGACAGCACCGATATATTCAATCATTCCCGCATCTGCGGGCAAATAAACCTTACGGGACATCTTATCTCCTGAAACACATAATGAATAGTTATATATTATATAATTATACATTAAGCGACCGTTTTTGTCAACAGAAAAAGTATAACGCGCCGAGCGTTCTCGGCGCGTTATACTTTTAATTTTTGTAAGCCAAAATACTTTCGTAGGCCTCCATGACCTCGTTTATCGGTATCGCAAGTCCGCCGCCGTCACTCCAGGTGACCGTTTCGACGTAGCCTATGACGTTTCCGTTCTTATCGTAGACCTCGCTCTTGTCCGTTCCGGCGATCTTAAGCGTGACGACACCGACCACCTCGCCATAAGCATTTATCAGCGGACCTCCCGAGTTCCCGGGATTGACCGGTGCGTCAAACTGAATATAGTACTGACCCTCAAGGTAGCGATTGGCGTGAGAAACGTAACCGACTGTGAGCGTCCAGGCGTATTTGATGCTCTCCGGCGTTCCGATGGCGACCACGCGTTCTCCGGTTTCAACCGACAAAGAGTCTCCGATAAATGCGACCGGCAGATCTACGTCGGGTTCTATCTTCAGCACGGCTATATCAAGGCTCGATCTCGATCCGACAAGAGTTGCAGTATACGTACGTATCTCGGTCTCGCTGTACAGAACGTTAACCGTTATGGCGTCACTGCTGACGACCGCGTTTTCAAGGACGTGATGGTTTGTTATTATATACCCTTCACTGTTAACTATAAAGCCCGAGCCGAAGCTGATCGTGCCCTTCGTGTTTTTCACCTGTATCGCAACCGTTGCGGGATTGCAAAGCTCGGCGATCTCGGTCACGGTAAGCTCGGACGAGCGGTCTCTCCCCGCCGGTGCGGGCAAAAAGATAAGCACGAGCACCAATGCCAGCAGTGCGACGCCAAACGCCGACGCCATAGTTACGGCAAAGGTCAATATCCCACTCTTTTTATTTCTCGGCTCAACCGTCTCGACCGTATCGGTCACGGTCTCGCTTAAGTCTGTATCGGTCTGCTCCTGCTCCTCGACATCAGGCTGCTCGACCTCGGCGGAGGATATCTCCTCCGGTTCGTTATTGAAGTTCTCTTCTGTCATTACTTATTTTCCTTTACTGCGAGCGCTTTTACCCGCCGGTTTCAAATGCCGCAGGGATCTTGGTCTCCTGCGGCATAATCAAATGATCTGTTTCAGTTCAAAAGCTCAAACTTATAGCCAACGCCCCAGACAGTCTTGAGTATCCACTTGTCCGAAACGCCTTCGAGCTTCTCGCGCAGACGCTTGACGTGAACGTCTACCGTTCTCGAGTCTCCGAGATAGTCAAATCCCCAAACCTTATCGAGCAGCTGGTCGCGGGTAAAAACGCGGTTATAGTTCGAAGCGAGGAAGTAAAGCAGCTCCAGCTCCTTGGGTGGAATATCGACCGATCTGCCCTTGAGCTTGAGCTCATATTTCTGCAGGCTGATCTCTATGTTTTCAAACTTTATGACCTCGTCATCACTCTGCTTGGTATGGACTTGATAACGGCGAAGCACCGCCTTAACACGCGAGGAGAGCTCCTTCATGTCGAAGGGCTTGACGACGTAATCGTCAGCACCCAGCTCAAGTCCGAGCACCTTATCGATAACGTCGCTCTTTGCCGAAATCATAATGACAGGCTTCGAAGAGCTCTCACGGATCTCGCGACAAAGCTGATAACCGTCCTTTTTAGGAAGGACAACGTCAAGCAGAACGATATCCGGCTCGTACATCTTAAAGAAGTTGAGTCCCTCTATACCGTCACCAACGGTCTTGACCTCGTATCCTTCGTTCTCAAAATATATCTTAATGCTTTCGCACGTGCTCTGGTCGTTATCAACAACGAGTATCTTGGTATCCAACATTTTGACCTCCTGAAAATTTTATCTTAATTGTGTCGAAATAATACATCCAAAACCAAAATTTTATGTGATGTTGAGCTGAATTTTTCGAGAATTTGAACATTACTAATAAATTGTCAACTTATTATAACACAACTTTACCGTTTTGAGAAGAGATTTTTGCAAATTTATTACGATTTTTCGAAAAAAATTTATCATTATTTGATTTCTAAAATAAATACACCTTATCCTATTGCGAAATTTGGGTTTTTATGATAAAATAATTAAGTATTATGTTTATTATGCGGTCGTGAAAATTGCTTTTGTTCTTTTCTGACCGAAACCGCTATGCGCGGGTATCATTTCCCGCCGAAAGCAAAGGAGATTTATATATGAAGCTTGGTATCGTAGGACTTCCGAACGTCGGCAAGTCAACCCTTTTCAATGCGCTGACCAACGCAGGCGCAGAATCGGCTAATTACCCCTTCTGCACCATCGAGCCAAACGTCGGAGTCGTCACCGTTCCCGACAGCCGTCTCGACGTTCTCGCAAAGATGTATGATCCAAAAAAGTACACCCCCGCGATCATTCAGTTCGTTGATATCGCAGGCCTCGTTAAGGGCGCGTCGCAGGGTGAGGGTCTTGGAAACAAGTTCCTTTCAAATATTCGTGAGTGCGACGCCATAGTGCACGTCGTTCGTTGCTTTGAGGACGACAACATCATTCACGTTGACGGCTCTGTCGACCCCATGCGTGATCTTGAGACCATAAACATGGAGCTGATCTTCTCGGATATCGAGATGGTCGACCGTCGCATAGACCGCACCAAGAAGGCTATGAAGGGAGACAAAACTCTCGCCTCCGAGCTTGAGCTTTTCGAGCGCATCAAGGCCACCCTTGAGGACGGACTCAGCGCCAGAACCATGGACCTTTCGGACGACGAAAGAGAGATGCTCTTCGACACTCCGCTTCTGACCATGAAGCCGGTCATATACGTTGCAAACGTCAGCGAGGACGAGGCTTCGTCCGAGCCGACCGAAAACGCCGCTTATATGAAGGTCAAAGAGTTTGCCGCGACCGAAAACAGTGCAGTCATCGCAGTTTGCGCCGGTATCGAGTCGGAGATCGCCGAGCTTGAGGGCGAGGAAAAGGCTCTCTTCCTTGCCGATATGGGAATTGAGGAGAGCGGTCTTGACAAGCTCATCAAGGCAAGCTACTCCCTGCTCGGTCTTATAAGCTATCTGACAGCCGGTCCGGAGGAGGTCCGCGCTTGGACTATAACCAAGGGAACGAAAGCCCCTCAAGCCGCCGGCAAGATACACTCCGACTTTGAGCGCGGGTTTATTCGTGCCGAGGTCATAGCCTTTGATGACCTCGTTTCTGCCGGAACGATGGCAGCCGCCAAGGATAAGGGCCTTGTTCGAAGTGAAGGAAAGGAATACGTAATGCGCGACGGTGACATCGTGCTGTTCAGGTTTAATGTATGAGAATGCGTAAGAAAAAGCACGGCGCTGAAAGAATCGCCGCCTGTGCTGAGCTTTTGATCCCCTGTCCCCCCGAAAAGGATATTCGTGAGTATTTTGAGTCGTCCCGTCCCTTGCATCTCGAGATAGGTTGCGGAAAGGGGGGCTTTGCCTGCGACCTGACGTCACGTGAGCACTCCTTCAATCTCGTTGCAATGGAAAGATCGTCGGACGCCGCCTGCGTAGCTCTTGAGCGCGCCAAGGCAAGCTCGGAAACGAGGCCGGACAACCTTCGCTTCTTCATTGCAAACGCCGAGCACTTGACAGAATATATCCCCGAAAACAGCGTTGAGTGCATCTATCTCAACTTCTCCGACCCGTGGCCCAAAAAAGGCTACTATAAGCGCCGCCTGACCTATACGGCGTTTCTGGAGCAGTATCGCAAGATACTCGTTCCGGGCGGAATGCTCAAGCAAAAGACCGACAACCTGGGGCTCTTTGAGTTCTCGCTCGAGCAGTTTGCCGCCACAGGACTGACCGTCGAAAAAGTTACCTACGATCTTCACAATTCCGACATGTCCGAGGGCAACGTCGTGACCGAGTACGAAAGTCTTTTCGTCTCGCAGGGCAAGCCGATATATTCAGCATGGGTGAGATTTTAAGCTCCGAGCCCTGCGGACTGCTTGTTGTCAACAAGCACGCGGGAGTCACATCGCTCGACATAGTTAATATGGTCCGCAGACTTTTCGGTATACGCCGTGTCGGTCACACCGGAACGCTCGACCCTATGGCAACGGGAGTTCTCGTCGTTTTGATAGGTCGCGCCGCTAAAGCGGCAGAACTCGTCCCGTCCGACAAAAAGCGCTACCGCGCCGTAATGAGGCTGGGCATCACCACAGACACCGAGGACACGACAGGAAGGGTTTTGACGACCTCCGAGGCGATCCCCGACGTCAAAGCGGTCACGTCTGTCTGTTCCGAGTTTATCGGAAGAATTGAGCAGATACCGCCGATGTACAGTGCGCTCAAGGTCAACGGTCAAAAGCTGGTCGATATTGCCAGAAAGGGTGGTGAGGTTGAGAGACGTCCCCGTCCCATAACCGTGTTTTCTATGAGCTGCACCCCAACCGACCGTGCCGACGAGTATATTCTCGACGTTGAATGCTCGGGAGGTACGTATATTCGTACACTTTGCGCCGACATCGGCGCTCGACTCGGCTGCGGCGGAGCGATGGCTTCCCTGCTTCGAACCGAGGCCTGCGGCTTTGGGATCGAAGAAGCATTGTCCATCGACGAGCTTCGCGCCCTCACGCCCGACGAGCTTTCTTCCAGACTCATTCCGATAGAAGAGCTTTTCCGTGAGCTGCCGAGCGTTACGTTACCCGCGTTTTACGAAAGACTTTTCCGCTCGGGCTGTGAGATTTATCAAAAGAAGATAGGCTCGTCACACCCTACCGATCAAACGGTACGCGTTTACGGTGAAGATTGCGGTTTCTTTGCGCTCGGACGAGTCTCTGACTACGAAAGCGGAAGCGCTATAAAATCCATCAAGCTCTTTTCGTTATAAAGGAGATACAATGATACCCCAAATATTAGACCAACGCCGTCGACTCGTGCTCGACGGCGGAACCGGAACTCTCCTGCAAGCCGCAGGTCTTGCGGCAGGAGAGCTTCCGGAAAGCTGGAACATAAAGCATCCTGAGCGCATAGCTCAAGTGCACCGCGCCTATTTTGAGGCGGGGTGCGATATTATTTGCACAAACACCTTTGGCGTCAACTCGCTCAAGCACAAGGGGGATGGAGAGGTTGAAAAGCTTGTCTTTGCCGCCGTTTCCATAGCTCTTGCAGAGCGAAGCGCCGCAGAGGAGCGAAGCGGCAAGAAAAAGTTTGTGCTTCTTGACGTAGGACCGCTCGGTCGTCTGCTTCGCCCCTTTGGAGATCTCGATTTTGAGGAAGCCGTTTCGATCTTCGCAAGGACCGTGCGCGCCGGAGAAAAGGCCGGCGTTGACGCTATCTTCTTCGAGACCTTCACCGACGTCTACGAGCTGAAGGCGGCTATTTTAGCGGCAAAAGAAAACTCTTCTCTGCCGATATTCGCCTCCTGCGCCTTCGACGAGTCGGGTCACCTTATGACAGGTGCTGACCCTCTCGCGGTCATCGCTATGTGCGAAGGACTTGGAGTTGACGCCCTTGGCGTTAACTGCGGTGTCGGTCCGGCACAGCTCAGCGAGGTCGTTTCAAAATTCTCGCAGTATTCGTCATTGCCGCTCATCGTTAAGCCTAACGCCGGTCTTCCGCGATCGGTCGAGGGAAAGACTGTCTTTGACCTATCTCCCGATGATTTTGCCGAGCAGATAAAGTCGCTTGCCGCGGTCTCCTCCTTTATAGGAGGATGCTGCGGAACAACTCCCGCGCACATCTCCTCCGCCGTTAAAGCTACCGAATCAATACCCTACTCCGCCCCGACCAAAAAGAGCCACACGCTGGTCTCCTCATACTCTCACGCCGTTGAGCTGGGAGCAAAGCCGGTCTTGATCGGCGAACGTATCAATCCGACCGGTAAGAAGGCATTTAAAGAAGCTCTTCGACGTCGCGACGTCGCGTACATTCTTGCCAGAGGAAGCGAGCAGGCA
>JAZKZA010000223.1:0-7477 GCA_045612445.1 Eubacteriales bacterium
TCCCGTCGTATGCCAACGTACCGCCGAGATTATCTCGGGGTCGGCAAACTCGGGATACAGCTCGGGAATGAGTTGTGCCGCCGTCATAGCATGAAGCGTTTTCGGAGCGCGTATCTCGACCTCGCGAACCGACCTCCCTGCCTCACGCAGCAGCTCTAAATGCCGCTCGGTGGTATATTCCTTGGTCAGATCGTGAAGCAACGCCGCGGCGCGCAGCACGTCTATGCTCTCCTTTGCGTAAAGCTCTCCGAGCGTGACCGCCATTCTCTCAACAGCGAGAACATGTCTTCTCCTCTTTTCGGAGACCGACGGGTCTTTTTCTATCGCCTCTCTCAAGGCAAGCAACTGTTTTTCACTCAGCTTCATTGATACATACCGTTTTCAAAAATGTATTTTTCCACCGCGGGAGTTACCATGTCCGAGATGCCCCTACCCTTACCGAGCGCCTCCCGTATATCCATCGACGCCATCTCGACAACCGGCGCGTCGACGGCGAGAACGTTAACTCGGTACTTCTCCTTGTACTCGACAAGCTTTTCGGCGATACGTCGACCTGTCTCGGGATCGCACTCGCGTCGAATATAGACCGGCGTAGCGCGGGCAAAGATCTCCTCGGGGCGGTACCACTCACCCAGCGTGAGTATCATATCGGTCCCACAGAGCAAAAAAAGCTCGCGACCCTCGCCCGAAAGCTCGGCAAGAGTATCCGCCGTGTAGCTCTTTCCCCCTCGCTTCAGCTCGATGTCCGATATCTCGACGTTCGGTATATCCGAAAACGCCAAGCGGCACATCTCAAAGCGACGAGTGGGGTCGTCGTCATAGTCGACCGACTTGTGCGGCGGCATATAGGTTGGAATTATCAGTAATCGGTCAAGCTCCAGCTGCTCGGCAAACGCCCGCGCCGCGGCAACGTGACCGATATGCGGCGGTGAAAACGTCCCGCCGTAGATACCTATACGCATCAGTTCAGCTCTATTTTTTTGTGCTTGACCGATTCGCGGTAGAGCACGAATTTAGTGCCGATGACGGTCACGACCTCGGCTCCCGTTTCTGCGGCAAGAGCCTCCGCCGCCTCACGGGGGGTCATTCCACTGTTTTCAAGCACGCGCAGCTTGATAAGCTCGCGCGCCTCAAGCGCGTCGGACACCGTTTTTATCATGTTTTCGCCAACTCCGTCCTTACCCACCTGCATGATCGTGTCGATCGAGGTGGCAAGCGAACGAAGATAAGCTCTTTGCTTTGAAGTCATTTCTTCTCCTTTAATGCCTGGCCGAGTGCCGAAGCCAGCTTTTCGATAGCTCTTCCTCGGTGGCTGATAGCGTTCTTTTCATCTCCCGACATTTCGGCAAAGGTCTTTCCCGACTCCTTGACGTAGAAAAGCGGGTCGTAACCAAACCCCGCGCCTCCGCGGAACTCGGTCAGTATCTCTCCTCGGCTCTCGCCGGTCACGACTATCGGTGCGTCGCCGTTCGGGAAAACGCAGGCGATGGTGCAAACGAACTTTGCAGAGCGGTCGTCCTTACCCTCAAGCTCGGACAAGAGCTTTTGGTTGTTTGCCGCGTCGTTGCCGTCCTCGCCGGCGTATCTCGCCGAGAAGACTCCCGGCGCGCCGCCCAGCGCGTCAACACACAGTCCCGAGTCGTCACCGATACCGATATACCCCGACGCGGCGGCAAACCTTGCCTTTATCAACGCGTTGTCGGCAAAGCTTTCTCCGTCCTCAACGATCTCGCCGTAAAGTCCTACGTCCGAGAGAGAAAGCAGCTCGATATCGGGAAGCTTCTGCGACAGAAGTCGCTGAAGCTCGGCGATCTTATGCTTGTTATGCGATGCTAAAACTGCCTTCATCAGTCGTCAACCTCTCCTGCCTCGACCGAAAAGAGCGCGTCTATAAACTCCTCGGAGTCAAACGACTCCATATCGTCTATCCCCTCGCCAACTCCGATGAACTTGACCGGAATACCAAGCTCGCGCTTGATCGAGAGAATGATGCCTCCCTTTGCTGTTCCGTCCAGCTTGTTCAGGACCAGACCCGTCAGACTTGCCGAGTTTTTGAACTCCTTTGCCTGCGAAACGGCGTTCTGACCGGTCGTCGCGTCAAGGACCAAAAGGTTCTCACGGCAAGCACCGGGCAGCTCACGGTCGATAACTCTGTCTATCTTGGAAAGCTCGTTCATCAGATTTTTCTTGTTCTGCAGTCTTCCTGCGGTGTCTATGATGAGAACGTCCGCCTGCTTGTTCTTGGCGTAGTTCGCGGCGTCGTAAACGACGGCGGCGGGGTCGGAGCCCTCGCTCTGCTTGACCATATCGACCCCCGCGCAGTCACACCAGACGCCAAGCTGGTCTATAGCGGCGGCGCGGAAGGTATCGGCGGCGGCGACAACGACTCGCTTACCCTCTCTCTTCAGCTTGTTCGAGAGCTTACCAATGCAGGTCGTCTTACCCGCACCGTTGACTCCGATGACCAGCACGACCGACGGCTTGGTGTCAAAGCGCAGAGCCTCTCCCTCTCCGATCATATCGGAGATTATCTCCTTAAGTGCCGAGGTTATCTGCTCGGGCTCTTTAAGTCTGCCGTCAAGTATCCTCTCACGAAGCTCGTCGATGATATACTCGGTCGTCTCAACGCCGATATCGGCGGTGATGAGGAGCTCCTCCAGCTCGTCGAGCATATCCTCGTCAACACGGGTAAACGCCCTTGCTATATTATGAAGTCCGCCGAAAAGAGCCTGCTTGGTCTTTTTCAGCCCCGACTTCAGTTTATCCAAAAATTTCATCCCAGGATTCGCCTTTCTTTTTCGATATCTCGTCAACGTCAAGCGACAGCACCTTCGAGATACCGTGCTCGGGCATCGTGACACCGTAGAGTCGGTTTGCCGCCTCCATAGTGCCTCGACGGTGGGTTATGATGACGAACTGCGTTCCGTCCGAATAACGCTTTATGTACTCGGCAAAACGGGCAACGTTGACCTCGTCAAGCGCCGCCTCGATCTCGTCGAGAATACAGAACGGTGTCGGATTGACCTGAATTATCGCAAAGAAGAGGGCGATGGCGATGAACGCCTGCTCTCCTCCCGAGAGCTGCATCAGCGACTTGATGATCTTTCCGGGAGGCGCCGCCTTTATCTCGATTCCCGAGTTGAGAACGTCGTCCGGCTCGGTCAGCGAAAGCTCTGCCGATCCTCCGCCGAAAAGCTCGCAAAACGCTCGGTTGAAGTTATGGTTGATCTTCTCGAACGCCTCAACGAAGGTGGTCTTCATCTCGGAATCTATCTTGTTGATTATGTTTTCAAGGTCGGTCTTCGACTTGTTCAGATCCTCGATCTGCGACGACATATAATCGTATCTCGCCTTCAGCTCGCGGTACTTCTCAACGGCGTCAAGATCGACGTTTCCGATGGCACGAAGCTTGTTGCGACAGTCGGTCTGTATCTGCTGAACCTCGGGGCGAGACTTCGAGTCGATCTCGGGATAGCCGAGAGCGATAGCCTCGTTACGGGTCAGCTCGTGCTCCTCCATAAGCTTGTTCGCCAGCTTTTCCTGCGCCTCTCGAAGAGCGGCGAGCTTGGTCTCCCACTTGGTGTACTCACGGAAGATAAGCTCCTTTTCGTTCATCTTCTCGCGCATTCTGGCGTTGAGCGAGTTAAATCTCTTTTCGAACTCAAAGCTATCCGACTCAAGCGACGCCCTCTTGGAGTTCAGCTCGGCAAGACCCGACTCACCCTGACGGTACGCCTCGCGGTTCTCACTCTGGATATTGCTTATCGACTCTATCTGCGAGAGAAGCATCGCGATCTTTTCGTTCTGGAGCGCGATCTCACTCTCAAATCTCTCGATCGCCGCACCCGACTGCTCCAGCAGTGCGTTCTCGGCGGCTATATCCTTACCAAGCTCAACGATGGCGATGTACGCTCCGGTGATCTGCTCACCCAGAGCGCCTGCACGACCGGCAAGCTCGTTCTTCTCTATATCTCTCTCGGAGCGATACGCCGATATCTCGTCTATCTGATGTCTGATCGCCTTGAGCTGAGCCGTCGTCTCAACGATCTCCTCCTCATTACGGGCGCGGTTGACCGATATGTCTCCGAGATCGGACTTCAGCTTCTCAATGAGCGTGTTGTTAGCATCGAGCTTGGCACGGAGCGCCTCCAGCTTGTTCTGCTCACTGTTTTTGAGCATACCGATGAGCTTGATCTTCTCCTCGCAAGAGGATCTTGAGCCGTCAAGTCCCTCTCGCTTTTCGTTCAGCTCGGCGAGCTCCTCCTCGACGTCGGCAATATCAGACCTGACGCCGTACAGCTCCTCCTCGAGCTTTTTGATCTCGCCCGACCTGCCGAGTATTCCACCCTTGGTCTTGGACGAGCCTCCGGTGAAAGAGCCTCCGACGTTTATCTGCTGACCGTCAAGCGTGACGGCGCGAACCTTGTATCCAATCTGCTTCGCCATAGCGGTAGCGTTGTCGACGTTGTCGAAAACGACCGTTCTGCCCAAAAGGTTCGAAACGACGCCGCAGAAGCGATCCTCGCAGTTAACAAGGGTATCGGCAACGGCAACGAATCCGGGGAACTCGGCGGCGCGCTTGACCTCGGGCGTGGGAGTCGTTCCCTTCATCGAGGAAAGCGGGAAGAAGGTTGCACGACCTGCCTGCGCCTGCTTCAGAGAATACATCGCCGCCTTGGCAACGCTCTCGTCGGCAACGACTATATGCTGCAGATTTGCTCCGAGCGCCGTCTCGACCGCCGTCATATATTCCGGCTCGACCGAGATGACCCTTGAAAGCGGGCCGTATATCTTCGCACAACGAACGCCGTGTGAGTCTACGATGCGACCCTCCGAATACTGCTTCATAACGAAGCGTACCGAGCCGCTATAGCCCTCAAACTGCTCCTCCATAACGCGGAAGTTCTCGATACGCTGAACGATCGAGTCACGACGGAAGATCAAGGAGGACAACTCGGTCCTACGGTTCTCGAGCAATCCGTCAAGCTCGGCAAGCTCGGACATAACGCCGTCAAGCTCGGTCTTGGTCGCGTTTTCGGACTCGGTATACGACGCGATGACCGTCTCGTGCGACTCGCACTGCGAGGCGTACGAATCCGAAACGCTCTGGTATTCATCTATCTGAGCCGATATCGAGCTGTTCTTGCCCGAATCGGTCTTGTTTGCATTTTCGAGCACCGAGATACGGACACGAAGATCGGTCTGCTCGGTCTCAAGTCTTCTTATATCCTCAAGGGCCGCGGCGATATCGTTTTCAAGCGACGAGACCTCGTCGTTGACCGTCTTCTGCTCGGCGATAAGAGCATTATGCTCTCCTTTTTTGGCATCGAGCCTTGACTCCAGAGCTTTGACGCTCTCACCTCTTACGCGACAGGCGATACGCTCGGCTTCAAGGCTGGTCTGATAGTTGGCGCACGCCGACCTCGCCGCCGCCAGCAGCTCGTTCGTATGAACTATGTTCGACTCGTTAACTCGGTATTCACTGTCCAGCTTATGGTTCAGCTCGCTCTGCTCGCGTATCCTACGGAAGAGCTCCTCCGAGGCGAGCTTTGTGCTCTGCGACGCCTCAAGAAGTCTGTCGTTCTGCTTTTCGAAATCGCTAAGTGCCTCGTCGGCGTTCTGGAGGTCGAACTCGGCACGTCTGAAGCTCTCGCTCGCTACCTCGATATCTCCGATGACCTTCTCGGTGTCGTACAGCCAAAGCTGAACGTCCGCCCTTTTCTTGGTCTCAAGCAGCTCAAGCGCCCTCTTTGCCTTCTCCGCCTCGCGCTCCAGAGGACCGACCTGCTGCGACACCTCGGTGAACACGTCGTTGATACGGACCATGTTCTCCTCGGTCTGCTTCAGCTTACGCTCGGTCTCGGTCCGCTTATGACGGAACTTTGCGATACCCGCGGCGTCCTCAAAGATAGAACGTCTCTCCTCGCTCTTTCGCGAGATTATCTCGGCAATACGACCCTGACCGATGATCGAATATCCGTCACGACCGATACCCGTGTTCATAAAGAGCTCGTATATATCGCGCAGACGGCAGGGGCGTCGATTGATAAAATACTCACTGTCTCCGCTACGGTAGTAGCGTCGGGTGACCGTCACCTCGTCGTAGGGGCTGTCGAGACGGTTTTCGGGATCGGTATTATCAAAGGTGACCGATACCTCGGCAAAGCCCATAGGCCGACGACTGTCGGCTCCGATAAATATGACGTCCTCCATCTTGGTTCCGCGGATACTCTTACTCGAGATCTCGCCCAGAACCCAGCGCATCGCGTCCGAAATATTTGATTTGCCGCTTCCGTTAGGACCGACGATGATAGTCGTTCCTCCCTCAAAGGTCAGCTTGGTCTTGTCCGGAAAGGACTTGAAACCATGCATTTCAAGTGATTTAAGATACACCGGCAAAGCTCCCTTCAGTTGATTGATTTCAACACTCTTCTATTATTACATTATAACCGAAAAGCTCGTTTTTTTCAAGGATTTTTACGATATTTACTCGGTATTTTTCACTCAGGGCGACAATATTGCATCTTTTTTGCCCGACCGCCTTCGAGACCGCGCCCCTTGCGACCCAAAGCATCAGCCGTTTCCCGTCAAGGCGTTGCTCCTCGATCGCCGACGATATACGTCTGAAAAACAGCTCGCTCATAGCAAGCTCACCGACCGCGGGGTGGCTCGCGCCGCCGAGCACCTGCTCGTCCGAGGCAAGGTTTTCGCTGGCGCAAAGACCGACGCGAATGACCCGAACTCCTCTCTTTTCAAAAACGTCCAGCACCGATGCCGTGCGAGAAACTGCCGTCTCGAGGTCTAAAGGAGTGTACTCTCCCGCCTCGCTCATACGGCAAAGCTCGGTTTCGCGAAAGACGACAGTCGGATATACCCTCGCCGCACTTGCTCCCCACTCGCAGATGTTTTCAGCCGTTTTTATCTCGCTTTCGGGATCGGAGGACGGCAGACCTATCATCATCTGCCCCACCAGGGAAAACCCCGCCTCCACCACGCGGCGGCAGGCACTCTCCGAAACGCTCGCGGTATGTCCGCGTCGACTGTCGGCAAGAACCTTGTCGCTCGTGCTCTGTATACCCAGCTCAACGGCAGAGACGGTATAGCGGGAAAGTATCGACAGTATCTCGTCGTTTATATAGTCGGGACGGGTCGAAAGTCTGATGCCCGTAACCCGACCGGCATCAACGTACTCCTGCGCCGTATCGAGCAGAGATACCATCAGCTCTCGGTCGATGCCGGTGAACGACCCGCCGAAAAAGGCGATCTCGGCGCGGCGGTCGCCAAGCGTTTCAAGAGCCTCCTCTATCTCGCCCCGAACGCCCGACGGATCGAAGGTCGTATGCCCCGATATAGTTCGCTGGTTGCAAAAAACGCAGTCGTTGGGACAACCGAGGTGGGGTATAAATATCGGGATATTTGCATGCTCGTGCTTTGACATAGCTCTCCTTTATCACAAAACGGGGATGCCGAAAAACAT
>JAZKZA010000224.1:0-9045 GCA_045612445.1 Eubacteriales bacterium
GGCGAGGAGCTTTGCGGAGATCACGTGGACGTTGTTGAGGAGAACGATAACTCCACCGTTATTGTTCTGGCGGACGGACTCGGCTCGGGCGTTAAGGCGAGCATACTTTCGACTCTGACGTCAAAGATCATCTCGACGATGATGGCGGCGGGGCTTCCCATCGAGGAGTGCGTTTCCACCATAGCGGCAACGCTTCCCGTCTGTTCTTTGAGAGGAGTTGCGTATTCGACCTTTACGATCATTCACCTGCTCAACAACGAGACCGCTGAGATAATCCAGTACGATAACCCGCACGTCATAGTTATAAGAGATTACGAGATATACGACTACCCCAAGACCGAGATGAACATTGGTGGTAAGAAGATATACAAATCGACGATATATCTGCAGGAAAACGACGTTTTCGTAGCTATGAGCGACGGCTGTCCTCATGCGGGAATGGGCGGAAAGTATAATTTCGGCTGGAAGGTAGAGGATATTGCCGAGTATATGCAGGCGATAGCTGCCGGTGGGTACACGGCGAAGAATCTGTCCACTATGCTGGTCGATGAATGCGATAAGCTTTACGGCGGCAAGCCGGGCGACGACACGACCTGCTGTGTTATCAAGATCCGCAAGCGAGAGCCGATGAATATTCTGTTCGGTCCGCCGTCCAACCGTGACGACGCAAACCGAATGATGTCGCTCTTCTTCTCCAAGGAGGGTAAGCATATCGTCTGCGGCGGTACGACCTCGTCGATCGCATCAAAATATCTGGGTAAGCCGATCCGCGCCAGCCTCAATTTTGAGCGCAGTGACGTCCCACCCATTGCTTATATCGAGGGAGTCGACCTCGTGACCGAGGGAGTCATTACGATGAACAAGGTCATTCAATATGCCAAGGACTATCTCGGTGAAAATGAGCTTTACGAGGAGTGGAACTTTAAAAAGGACGGAGCGTCTCTTATCTCGAGGCTTTTGTTCGAGGAGGCGACCGACATCAACTTCTACGTTGGAAGGGCGGTCAATCCGGCTCATCAAAACCCCGATCTTCCGATCAATTTCAATATTAAAATGAATCTTGTTGAGGAGCTTTCGAGCTGCCTCAAGAAAATGGGTAAGCGCATAAAAGTAAGTTATTTTTAAGTCAGGAGGCAAATGTGCGTAAATTTGACACTAAGGTGCAGCATTTGAAATATAAGGTTCTGCGCGAGGTCGCCCGCCTTGCGTGGGAGGATAAGCTTATTGAAAACGTTATGGATATTCCCAAGAAGCTCGTCCCCGGAAACGAACCGACCATGCGTTGCTGTGTTTATAAGGAGAGAGCGATTCTCGGCGAGAGAGTTAAGATCGCGATGGGGGGAGATCAGAACAACCCCAACGTTATCGAGGTAATAGATATTGCTTGTGACGAGTGTCCCGTCGGGGGATTTGAGGTCACTAACGCCTGCCGAGGCTGTCTGGCTCACCGTTGTGAGGACGTTTGCCGCTTTGGCGCTATAACCTTTGACCATAACCACGTGGCGCATATAGACAAGTCCAAGTGTAAGGAGTGCGGAGCTTGTGCAAAGGTCTGCCCCTATACCGCTATAGTCAGTCGTAAGCGCCCCTGTCAGAACGCCTGCAAGATCAAGGCGATCTCGATGAATGAGGAAAAGGCGGCAAAGATAGATAACTCCAAGTGTATCCAGTGCGGCGCTTGCGTATATCAGTGTCCCTTCGGAGCTATTTCGGATAAGTCTTATATACTCAACGCCATAGACGTTCTTAAGAAGAGCGAGAGAAACCCGCACGGCGGAAGCTATAAGGTCTATGCTGTCGTTGCTCCGTCGATCTCGAGCCAGTTCTCGTATGCCAAGCTGGGTCAGGTCGTGACCGGGCTCAAGCGGCTCGGCTTCCACGACGTTATAGAGGCGGCGCTCGGAGCTGATATGGTAGCTATGGCTGAAGCCAAGGAGCTTTCCGAAAAGGGACTGCTTACAAGCTCTTGCTGTCCGGCGTTCGTCAGATATATAGAGTTGAACTTCCCGAACCTTTTGGATCACGTTTCACATAACCTCTCGCCTATGGCGGCACTTGCTAAATATATAAAGGAATCGACCCCGAACTCCAAGGTCATATTCATAGGACCTTGCACCGCAAAGAAGTCGGAGGCGCAGCTTGAAAAAGTCAAGCCTTATCTTGACGCGGTGCTGACCTTTGAGGAGCTTCAGGCGTTGTTTGACAGCCGCGATCTCGATATCGCCTCGCTTGAGGAGGGCGTTCTCGATAACGCCTCGTATTTCGGACGAATCTTCGCCCGAAGCGGAGGACTGACCGACGCGGCGGTCCAGGCGATGAAGGAGCAGAAGATAGACTTCGAGATAAAGCCGGTCGTTTGCGACGGAATCGAGGCTTGCCGAATGGCTCTGCTTAAGCTGAACAAGGGTATTCTCGACGGTAACTTTATCGAGGGAATGGCGTGTGTCGGCGGTTGTATCGGCGGTGCGGGTTGCTTGACGCACGGCGAGAAGAACAAAGTCGACGTGGATAAATACGGACGTGAGGCGTTCGAAAAGACGATCGGCGACGCAATCTCGCTTTTGAAATAACAAAAAGCACAGGGCTCGGGCGCTTCACGTTGAGTGCCCGAGCTTTTGCAACGAAGGATAATTAAGTGAACGAAAACTTGGTGAAGAGGAAAGCTATGTTTGATTTTAAGGATAAGGTGGCAGTCGTAACGGGCGGCGCGAGAGGGATCGGTAAATGTATCGCCGAGCGGTTTTCTGCCGCAGGAGCGACCGTTTGCATTATAGATTCTTTTGAAAACGACTATTTCGTGGGAGACCTTGCCGACAAAGCAACACTTGAGTGCTTTGCTCAAAGGGTCATAGCCGACTTCGGTCAAGTCGATTATCTTATAAACAATGCTCCCCCTCGGTCGTGCGGTATCACAAGCTGCAGCTACGAGGATTTTGAGTACGCGCAAAGGGTTGGAGTCACGGCTCCGTTTTACCTTTCAAAGCTTTTCGCTCCCCATTTTGCAGGCGGCGCGAGTATCGTCAATATCTCCTCCTCGCGAGACCGTATGAGTCAGCCCGAGACCGAGAGCTATACCGCCGCAAAGGGAGGTATCTCGGCGTTGACACACGCGTTGGCAGTCAGTCTTGCGGGCAGGGTACGGGTAAACTCGATCTCTCCCGGCTGGATCGACAACGACTATACCGTTTACGAGGGTGCGGATGCCGTGCAGCAGCCGGTGGGAAGAGTTGGAGACCCGCGTGACATCGCGAACGCAGTGCTCTATCTTTGCTCGGATATGGCAGGGTTCATAACCGGCGAGAACATCTGTATCGACGGCGGTATGACCCGACAGATGATATACCACGGAGATCACGGCTGGACTCTTGAGACGAAATGAAAAGGATAATAGTTATAGGCTGCCCCGGATCGGGCAAGACGACCTTTGCCGAAAAGCTTCGCGACCGTCTCGGTCTGCCGCTATACTATCTTGACGCCCTCTGGCACAAGCCGGACAGAACGCATATCCCGCGAGAGGAGTTCGACGCGCGTCTTGGCGAGATCCTTGCGCTCGACGGGTGGATAATAGACGGAAATTACAGTCGCACGGTCGAGCGGCGTATCGTGGCGTGCGACACCGTTTTTCTCTTCGATCTTCCGGTCGAGGTCTGTCTGAACGGAGCAACGTCGCGCCTCGGCAAGGGGAGATACGATATGCCCTGGATCGACACCGAGCTCGACCCCGCGCTGGCGCGTGAAATAGAGAGCTTTCCAAGTAAAAATCTGCCGGAGCTTTACCGTCTGCTCGAAAAATACGGCGACGGTAGAAGAGTGGTGGTTTTTAAGAGCCGTGAAGCGGCGGACGATTTTATAGAAAATTACAAGGATTAAATACGTAAGGATAGGACTATGAAAAAAATATTAAAGAACGTGCCGGGAGTCGCTTTGTCGGTCGTGGTGGCGGCGATCGCCTGCCTGATCGAAAGCCTGCTACCCGTTCACGTGATAGGCTCTGCCGTTATCGCTATGTTCATCGGTATGATACTCAACTACTTTTTGAAGGGCACCTCGATGTTTGCCGCGGGGATTAAATTCACCTCGAAAAAGGTGCTCAAGCTCGCTATCATACTGTTGGGACTGTCGCTCAACATAACGACCATCTTAAACGTTGGTAAGATGTCGCTGACTGTCATGATATTTACACTTCTGACCTGCTTTGGAGGCGGGTATTTTATCGGTAAGGCATTGGGGCTGAACTGGAAGCTTTCAAACCTTATCTCGGCGGGCACGGGTATCTGCGGCGGCTCTGCCATCGCGGCGATCTCGACCACCATCGAGGCGGATGATAACGACGTTGCATACGCCATGTCTGCCACCTTCCTTTTCGATATGGCTATGATAATACTGTTTCCTATAATGGGAATGGCGCTCGGAATGACCGACGAGGCGTTCGGTATCTGGGCGGGAACTGCAGTAAACGATACCTCCTCGGTCGTTGCAACAGGGTACGCGTTTTCTGAAGGCGCGGGCGACTTTGCAACCATGGTAAAGCTCACAAGAACGCTCGCAATAATACCGACGGTCATAACCTTCGCCTTCGTTCAGCTCAGACTGAAGAGAAGGGAAGCGATCGAAAACAGCGGCGACCGCGGTGAGGTGAAGGCAAACTTCAGGATCACGAAAATATTCCCGTGGTTCATTCTCGGATTTGTTGCTATGTCGATCGTGGCAAGCGTATTCTCGATACCTGCCGCCGTGGTGTCCGGAACGAAGAGCGTAAGTAAATTCCTGATGGTCTGCGCGTTGGCGGCAATAGGGTTGAACACCTCGTTTTCAAGCATGAAAAAGGCGGGGATACGACCAATGATACACGGATTTATTATATCTGCGCTGGTCGTTATCGTGGCTCTGATCGTTGAGATCGCGATGGGGCTGGTTTGATTTTGACAGAATGAAAACCGCAAGAGTTGTCGTCGTGCCGTACGACGCAGCGTGGAAAACGGCGTTTGAAGAGATAAAGCAGGAGCTTGAGGACGCGATAGGAGACCTTGTCGTCGGTGTCGAGCACGTCGGAAGCACCTCGGTGGAGGGGCTTTGCGCCAAGCCTTGTATAGACGTCGACGTCATTATCGGCGACCGAACCGTTTTTGACAGCGTTGTCAAGCGCCTTGAGGCGATAGGATATTTTTACGAGGGCGATCTCGGGATAAAGGATCGTGAGGCGTTCGGATATACCGACAAGCCGCATCTGGAAAAGCATCATCTGTACGTCTGTCCGCAAAGCTCCGAGGAGTTTTACCGTCATATCACCTTCAGAGATCATCTGAAGAGTCACCCCGACGCCGCAAAACGGTACGGTGAGATCAAGATCGAGGCGGCAGAGCTGTTTCCCGACGACATTGACGGGTATATAAAGCACAAATCTCGGTGTATCGAAGAGATCTACGAGGAGTGCGGACTGAAAAGCCGATGAGGTTAGTAAAAACCTCATCGGCTGATCTTTTATATTCCGTACGTTCCTGTCAATGGATCTTTGAAAACACCGAGCTCGGGCGCTTTGAAGGTGAACACGACGAAAAGAAGTGCTATCACGCATAGGAGCGCGATGGCGAGCTTCGGTCGCCTGCAAACGACCGAATCGGTCGCAAACAAGCGGTTTTCGTAAAGGTAGAGGGCGGCGGCGGAGATAAAGAAGATGGCGATGTTGACCCAGTCGGGCGACTTGCCGATAACGCCGTTGTAGGTGTAAAAAAGCACGGGTATGAGGGTAAGACCGAGGAGTGTTCCGCGGAGCTTGACGCACCAAAAATCGTTGTAGTCCTTAAAAAAGAAGCTTTGTACTATCGCGAAGATAAACGCAGGCCAAAAGAGCAGCTTCATATGCTCCCAGGTCGATTCGTTGACGCTTGAAAAGGGGGCGACCCAGACCGCCTCACCCAGCCAATCGTATAAGAAATGCAACAAAGTGCCGCCGAGTGCAGTCACGCTAAAGCCCAGCAGCTGGGAAATCCCGATCGAACGTTTCATAGTCACCTCAAAAAACGTATTTGACTAAAGTTTATTCAAAAAGTGCCGATAATATACGCACCCCCGCCGAGCTTTCTTGAAAGCTCGGCGGGGGTGTTGTTAATCGTTCTGATCGCTCTGCCAGATACAGTAGGGAGATAGTCTGAAATTCAATTTTTTTTGTAAAACGAAGGCAACAATATCTTGATTGCTTATCTCGATGCTTTGACGGAGATCTTTGATATCCTGCCAGACGATCCGTTTGTTTTTGTCCAGTATATTGTTCAACGCGCAGGTCAGCTCGGGGGCAACAACTCGGTCCTTCAGATCATATATCGAGTTTCCTCGGTTGTCAATGATAAGATAACCGTACCCGTGTTCCTTACAGAATCGATGAAGAGCGTTGAATCTTGCGGCGTTATAGGATAGCGCCATATTGATGGTTGGGACGACAAGAACCAATACGCTCGTTTTGTTCGGGAGCTTCAAAAGAAAGTTAGGTAGGTGATCCGTATTGTTGAAATAATAAATTATGTCGGGAGTCTTGACTATTTCAATAAAGGACTCGAACTTTTTCAGCTTGGCATAAAAGCTTTTTTCGCTGGCATATTCGAGAGCCGTTTCTAAAGAAGGGACCTCCAAGGACGGATCGACGGTGAAATGGGACGGATAACAGATCTTTGACTGATAAAAGTCCCATAAGGTCTTCAGCTTGTTGTCAAGGAAGGCTTGCTCATTTGCTCTGTTTGCGCGGAGTACAATAGCGTCGGCTTCGGTCAATATCTTTTGCGAGAGGTCTTTTCCAAAGAGCAGGTCAAGCATCGTCTGTTTTTTCTTGACCGGAATATGATCCAAGCCGTACGATGCCAAAAGCGCCGCATCATGGTCTATGGCTTTGAAAAGCTCGCAGAGCTTTTCGATACGTTTGGTAAAGGAGCTATCTTGAGAGGTGGAAAGCTCCTTGTTAAAATAATCGAGCAATCGGGCTTGCGTGTGCTTCGCGACCTGCCTGATCCGCTCTCTTGAAACGTTGTAACGAGGGGCAATGTCAGCGAGTGTTTGGTCGGTCTCGGCGTACTCGATATATATTGCGATCTTGCGAGGCTTTGAATTAAAATATTTTTCTTTTAAGACGTCGATAATACCGTCGTAAAGCGAGACCAGGCTATGACCAAGCTGTTTGACCTTTTCGGCGTCCTCCTCTTCACATCTGATGTTGAGCCTTTCGGATACCGTGTCCTTCACGCTCTCCCAAAGCGGCTTGTACGGAGACGAGTACGATATACCCTCGAAGATAGGTTGCGAATCGGGAAAGATTGTCGGCTCTTGAGGTGGGGGATTAAGATAGCTTTTGTATATGTTGTCTATCGCAAGAAGGATCTCGCTTTGGTTGACATCATCAAATTTTATACGAGCTATGTTTTTTCCGTGTTGGGGAGAGAATGAACGGCGTACGTTAAAGTATATCCCGTCCGATCGCATGGTCAACCAAAACATATAAAAATCCATAGTCGTTGCAAAGCCGATGAAGCGATCGGTGATATTGATAGCTATGTTTAACTCGTTGCAGGCCTTTTCGGTAACGAGTCGGTATAATTCGTTTCTCTCCGAAAGCAACACGGATTGTATGTTCGTATCCATTGTATCACCGTCCCTTTGCTACATTATATCACACCCGCCAAAAAAATTCAAGAGACGGGCGGGGGACGTATTGGTATATAAATGTTCAAATATGTTTTTGCTTCTTTTCTTGACATAAAAGGAGCGTAATGGTATAATATTTGCAATAAAAACTCGGAGGAGAATATGAGATCAAAGCTTAAAATTGCAATATCGCTGTTGCTTGTAATGATCACGTTGGTGTCCTGCGCTCCCGCAACGGTCATCACGCCCGGAGATACGACTACGTCTACCGATGCTCCGGAAGCTCCCGAGCAGCCGCTCGATCTGGTCCTGTTTGACGAAAGCACCGCGTACGTTATTACCTATCCCTTGTCAGCCCCGAAGACGGTCGTCGACCTTGTTACCGAGTTCCAGACGGCGCTCGACGAGATGACCGATATCAACAAGGTCAACGTCAAAACAGACTTTCTCAGAGTCGGTGTGTCGCCCGATCCCAATTCGCTTGAAATACTCGTGGTAAACACCAACCGTCCCGAGTCTGCAGAGGTCGTAAAGGATCTTCCGTATTCCGATTTTGCCATCAAAAAGGTCGGAAACAAGGTGGTCATCGCAGCCAATAACGAAGAAAAACTCGAAGAAGCCATCGAGTATCTTCTTGAAAACTTGATCGAAGCCGATGGAGAGGGAATGAACAAAATACTCAAGCTCAAGGGAGAATACGTCTCGAATTCGGAAGTTCGCGATCTGATCCCGTCCCACGAGCAGCTGAACGAATATCAGGTAGTATATGCCAAGGATAATTCGTATATGATGAATTATGCCAAGGATTTTGCAAAGGCTATCGAAAGCTATTGCGGAGTAAGTCTCAACTGCGTTGACGACAGTACCGAGCCCACCGCAAAGGAAATCATCATCGGTGTTACGTCCAGAGAGGAATCGGCAGCCGTAAAAGATATGACCGGTCTTTCGTACGCTATCAAGGCGGTCGGTCAGAAGATAGTTATCGGCTCGGGCGGCGTCGAGACCGCGACCTCGCTTGCTATCGATAAGTTCAAAGCGATCTTTATGTCGGGTATCTATAACAGTACCATCCGTATTCCTGAAAATTACGACGAGTCGGTGTCGGGTAACGTCGCCATCAAGGGCTCGTATGATCCCACGCTTGCCGAGGGCGCAGATCTTCGTATAATGTCCTTCAATATTCTTGCAGAGCTTTGGGACGACCGTGCGGCGGCAACTCTGCCGGGTCGCGATAAAAATACCTCTGAGATCATTCTTTCGTACCTGCCCGACGTTATCGGTCTTCAGGAAACTACTCAACTGTGGTACTCGCTGCTTGAGTCTCGGCTTGACGGAGTGTATAAATTCGCAAGCTATAAGGTCCCCGGCGGTAAGGTCAACTATTCTACTCTTATGTATAACGTTCACACCACCGAG
>JAZKZA010000225.1:0-5461 GCA_045612445.1 Eubacteriales bacterium
GAAGGCTTCTCTCTCAAACCGGAACGCCCGAGATCACGCGAGAGATCATTTTTGAAAAGGCTTTGTACCAAGGCTCTTGTAAGGCGGCGATCAAGGCGGGCAGGGAATATCCGAAGGAGCAACAGCAGGCGTTGGTCGAGGAGCTTATGGCGATCCCCGACGTGACCTTCTGCCCCCACGGCAGACCGGTTGCCATGGAGCTTTCCAAAAAGACGCTTGACCGTCAGTTTTCAAGGAGCTGAAAATGAAAAAGAAAATGAAATCAAACTGCGAGTTTTGTCAATACTACGATTATGACGAGGAGATGGACTCGTACGTTTGCACGTTGGATCTTGACGAGGACGAGATGGAGAAATTTATGGTCTATTCCAATCGGGATTGCCCCTATTTCAAATTTTACGACGAATATAAGTTCGTCCAAAAGCAGAACTGATATGAGCATGAGAAGGATAATAGTAAACGGCGGCTCGCGCGGCATCGGCGCGGCTGTCGTGCGAAGATTTTGTGAAAACGGAGACAGAGTCGTGTTTATTTACAAAAGTGCAGACGCTGCCGCCGAGAAACTTTGCGCCGAGTGCGGCGCCGTGTCGGTCAAAGCCGATATGTCGAACGCGAGCTCGGCGAGCGATGCCGTAAATCGTGCAATAGAGCTCCTTGGTGGAGTTGACGTTCTTGTAAACTCCACCGGTATCGCGCAAATAAAGCTTTTCACCGAGCTTACCGACGTTGAGTGGAACGGTATGATATCGACGAATCTTTCCAGCTCGTTTTACGCCTGCCGCGCGGCGGCCCGTGCAATGATCGCAGCGCATAGCGGACGTATCGTGAACATAGGCTCTATGTGGGGGCGTGCCGGTGCTTCCTGCGAGGTGCATTATTCGGCATCAAAGGCGGGTCTGCGCGGACTTACCGTGTCTCTTGCCAAGGAGCTGGGCCCGTCCGGCATAACCGTCAACTGCGTTGAGCCCGGCGTTATCGACACCGAGATGAATTCCAAGCTTGACGAGGAAACTCGCGCGGCACTCATAGAATCTACTCCCCTTTGCCGTATCGGTAGCGCCGAAGACGTTGCCGAGGCGGTCTTCTTCCTCGCATCCGATGGCGCGTCCTTCATAACGGGACAGTGTATAGGTGTTGACGGAGGATTTATTTCGTAATATGTTCGTTGAAGAGAAATATTTTATAGGATACCAGTACGTCGATGCCGACCTGAAGATGAAAAACAGAGCGATACTCTGTATCCTTCAGGATATGGCGGGTCTGCACGGTATCTTGGCGGGCGAGAGCATCAAGACCTCGCCGACGACCTGGTTGCTCTCGGCATATAGAGTCGTTGTCAAAAAGCGTCCCGAATACGGTGACCGCATAACGGCGCGAACCTGGAGCCGCGAGATAAAGAACTTTTCCGCCTGCCGAGAGTTTGAGCTTCTGAACGCCGAGGGCGAGGTTGTGGTGACCGCTATATCCGAGTGGGCGCATATAAACCGAGTAAATAATACTCTTGAAAAATGTATGCCCGAGCTGGCAGAGGCTTACTGTCACGAGCCAGATTACAGTAATTTTGACGGGGTGTTGAGAGTCAAAAGACTTAAAACACCCGAAAACGTTGACGGAGAAACAGAGTTCACGGTAGGAAGAAGCTGGATCGACGCCAACCGACATATGAACAACGTTTATTACCTTGACCTTGCCGAAATGGTGCTGCCCGACGAGGCACGTGCCGACGATTTTTCAATATTTTACCGTCGCGAGATCAAGCTTGGCGAGAGCGTTGACTGTCGATTTTCTCGCTTTGAGAACGGAGACTTCGTATCGGTCGTAGGTAAGGACGGAACGCTTCACGCCCAGATAATGCTTCATAAATAAAGGCTTGATTCAATTATGGATAAGTTTTCGTTAAAAAGCGAATATACACCAACCGGTGACCAGCCGCAGGCTATCGCCAAGCTGACCGAGGGAATAATGCGCGGCGAGCGTATGCAGACCCTGCTTGGCGTTACCGGCTCGGGTAAGACCTTTACTATGGCAAACGTAATTGCCTACTGTAACCGTCCTACCCTTATTTTAGAGCCCAATAAAACGCTGGCGGCGCAGGTCTGTTCCGAGATGCGCGAGTTTTTCCCCGACGATGCGGTGGGATACTTCGTATCGTACTACGATTACTATCAGCCCGAGGCGTACGTCCCCGGCAAAGATATGTATATTGAGAAGGATGCGCTGGTCAACGAGGAGATAGATATGCTGCGACACAGCGCGACGTCGTCTCTTTTTGAGCAGAGAAACGTTATCATAGTCGCGTCGGTGTCCTGCATATTCTCACTCGGAGACCCCGAGGAATATAACTCGCTCCATATCGCTCTGCGACCGGGTATGCTGATGTCGCGCGACGAGCTTATCAAGCGTCTCATCTCTATAAGCTACGACCGAAACGACGTCAACTTCACGCGTGATAAGTTCCGCGTTCGGGGAGACACGGTCGAAATACTTCCGGCGTCGACCGGAGAGCGAGCAATAAGAGTTGAGTTTTTCGGAGACGAGATAGAAAGACTTTCCGAGATAAATATAGTCACGGGAGAGATGACCCGACTGCTCTCCTATACTGCCATATTCCCGGCAACACATTACGCTGTGTCGGACGAAAAGCGAGAGGCGGCGTTGTCGGTTATCAAGGCAGAGATGGAGGAGAGGGCGGCTGAATTCGAGTCGCAGGGTAAGCTGATCGAGGCTCAGCGTATACGTGAGCGCACGCTGTATGACATAGAGATGCTTCGTGAGATAGGATACTGCTCGGGAGTTGAGAACTATTCTCGCATACTCTCGGGTCGTGAGCCGGGGTCAACACCCTTTACCTTGCTCGATTATTTTCCCGAGGACTGGTTGCTTTTCGTAGACGAATCGCACGTTATGCTGCCTCAGGTCAGAGGTATGTCGGGCGGAGACCGCGCACGTAAGAAGAATCTTATAGATTACGGCTTCCGTTTGCCCTCGGCGTACGATAACCGTCCCTTGTTCTTTGATGAGTTTGAAAACAAGATAAATCAAGCGGTGTTCGTCAGTGCAACGCCCGGAGATTATGAGGAAGAGCACTCGGACTCCACCGTTGAGCAGATAATAAGACCCACAGGTCTGCTCGATCCCGAGATAGAGGTGCGTCCGGTCGAGGGACAGGTCGACGACCTTATGGGTGAGATACGAGAATGTACCGCCAGAGGCGAGCGCGTGTTGGTCACGACCTTGACCAAGAAAATGGCAGAGGACCTGACCGACTATCTTGAAAGTAACGGTATAAAGGTGCGATATATCCATTTCAACGTTGAAACGATGGAAAGAATGCAGATCATACGC
The DNA here is from genome assembly GCA_045612445.1 of Eubacteriales bacterium. Lineage (GTDB taxonomy): Bacteria > Bacillota > Clostridia > Oscillospirales > CAG-272 > RGIG3994. The sequence continues at coordinate 3,346 of JAZKZA010000225.1, forward strand.
GATCTTCGACTTGGAGTTTTTGACGTTCTGGTTGGAATAAATTTGCTTCGTGAAGGACTTGACCTTCCGGAGGTCTCGTTGGTCGCGATCCTTGATGCCGACAAGGAAGGCTTTTTGCGAGCAGAGCGCTCGTTGATACAGACGATAGGACGTGCCGCGCGAAACGAGCACGGTAAGGTCATAATGTATGCCGACACGGTTACCGGTTCTATGGAAAGGGCAATAAGCGAGACTAATCGCCGTCGCCGTATACAGAAGGCGTATAACGACGAGCACGGTATCGTTCCGCATACCGTCGTTAAGAGCATTCGCGAGCTGATAGACATCGGCGCGCCCGCAGAAAAGGTCGAGAACGATAAGCCGACCCGCCAAAAGAAGCTGACCAAGAAGGAGAAAGCGGAACTCATCGAGCGCCTTGAAAAGCAGATGAAGGATGCTGCGCGTCGTCTTGAATTTGAGGAGGCAGCGTATATTAGAGACCGTATCCGCGAGCTTCGCGAGCAAAAATGATTTTAGGGAGAAAGTATGGAAAACAGCTATATCAAGCGCGCGTCGGGTGTGCTTTTGCCGCTTTTTGCCGTGCCGAGTGAGTATTCGGTAGGGAATTTCGGGCGCGGAGCTTTTGAGTTCGTTGATTTTTTGGCGTCGTCGGGGTTTACGTACTGGCAGGTGTTGCCGTTCTGCATGACCGACGAATATAACTCGCCGTACAAATCCTATTCCTCGTTTGCGGGGAATCCGTATTATATCGATCTTGAAACGCTTTGTGCAAAGAAGCTTTTGACTCGTGACGAGTTGAGGGCGGCAAAGCAACAGACGCCGTACGTTTGCGAGTATGAGAGACTTTATAAGGAAAGACTTGACCTGCTTGCTCTCGCCGCCGAAAGATGCGATTATCGAGACGAGGTCGAGAAATTCATAGCCTCCGAGCCGTATCTGTTGCAGGCGTGTCGCTTCTTGGCGATCCGCGATGCTAACGGCGACCGATCGTGGTACGAATGGGACAACGAAGCTTTCGACGAAGAAAGGCTTTTCGTTTGGATGTTCGTGCAGTACGAGTTCTTTACTCAATGGGAAAAGGTACATTCCTATGCAAACAGTCGCGGCGTTAAGATAATAGGAGACATTCCGATATACGTCTCGTACGACAGTGCCGACGTTTGGGCAAACCGAGAGCTGTTTTTGACCGATGAAAAGGGAAGACCGGCAGCGGTTGCCGGAGTTCCGCCCGACTATTTTGCCGCTGACGGTCAGCTTTGGGGTAACCCTCTTTATGACTGGAATAAGATGGCGAAGGACGGATATTCCTGGTGGTGCGATCGTATGCGCTTCCAGCTTACTATGTTTGATGGGGTAAGACTTGACCATTTCCGCGGCTTTGAGTCGTTCTGGAGCATTCCTGCAGATGCGAAAACGGCTAAAGAGGGACACTGGGTCAAGGGTCCCGGAGCGGGACTTATGACGGCACTCAAAGAGGTTGCCGGAGAAAAGCTTATCATCGCGGAGGACCTTGGAGTTATAACTGCGGAGGTCGCCGCGCTTCGTGACGAAAGCGACTTCCCCGGAATGAGGGTCTTGCAGTTTGCCTTCCTCGGTGATACGGACAGTCCACACCTGCCGCATAACTACATAAACAATAGCATCGCCTACACCGGTACTCACGATAACAATACCTTGCTCGGCTGGGTCTGGGAGCTTGACGATGATACGAGACGTAATATGCTGGAGTATTTCGGCTATTCGGGTGACTGGAACGCCTGTTACGGAACGCTTATCCGAGCAATGCTGGCGAGCACGGCGGGTATCGTCATAATGCCGCTTCAGGATCTGCTGGGCTACGGGTCGGACACTCGTGTAAACCGTCCCGGCGTAGCTAACGGAAACTGGGAATACCGCGTAACGAACGATCAGCTGGCGCGTATAGACAAGAACTATTACAACCGCCTCAATAGGCTTTACGCCAGAGTATAAAATAAAAGAGAGTCTTCAAAGAAGACTCTCTTTTATTTTATATAGCCTCTGCCGTGTCGCGCTTGAGCAGGAGCTTCGGCTCGCCGCCCTTAACGGTATCGGCGGTGATAACGACCGTCTCGATATCGGCGCGTGAGGGGATCTC
>JAZKZA010000226.1:0-2238 GCA_045612445.1 Eubacteriales bacterium
CCAGCACGGTGACGAGGTCACTCTGACGGTTGACGATAAGCTTTCCGCCTGTATGTCGAGCGGTCGCTCGTCGCACAGAATGAGCGCGCTCCGCGGTGCCGACTTTCCTAAGCTTCCCGAGCTGACCAGTGAGCTTGGCTTTGAGATCGCAAACTCGGTATTTCGCCGTATGATCGGTAAGGTCATGTACGCCATGGGTGTCAACGACCAGAGACAGGTACTGAACGGCTGTTACTTCCTCATTCGCGGAAACCGTATGATGCTTGTCGCGTGCGATAGCTACCGTCTTGCAAAGTGCACTATTGAGACTCGTCTTGACAACCGTAACTCGGACGGCAGCGAGCTGAGATTTGCCTTTATCATTCCGTCCAAGACGATAAACGAGCTTTACAAGCTGGTCGATGACGACGAAGAAAAGAAGATCCGCATCTATATGATGCGTAAGCATATCATAATGCAGATAGACGATATCACCTTCTTCTCGAGACTTATCGAGGGTGAGTATATCGACTACGACCGCATAATACTGACCTCGCATAAGATCCGTGCAATAGTTGACCGCGACGAGCTGATGTCGGCACTTGAGCGAGCAGCCCTCGTCACCGAGGAGAGGATCGCAGGATCGGTACGCTCGCACGTAAAGTTCGACTTTAACGACGAGGTCATAAAGATCTCGGCAAACTCCACCGCCGGTAGTACCTACGACGAGATAGGTGCTGAAAACGTTGGCGGAAGCATTTGTATAGCCTTTAACAACCGCTATCTTATAGACAGTCTTCGTTCGGTATCCACCGAGAAGGTCAAGCTCGCTCTGTCCTCACCTCTGACCAGCATGAACATCGAGCCGGTCGGAGAGAGTGAGACGGTCGAGGAGATCTATATGCTCTTGCCGGTCAAGATGCGCGAATGATCTGCAGGTCTATCAGAGTTGGCGATTTTCGAAATATAAACGAGGCTCAGATAGAGTTTTCTCCCGGAGTCAATCTGCTTCGGGGAGACAACGCGCAGGGAAAGACTAACCTGCTCGAGGCTATCTACTATATGGCGATAGGCAAGAGCTTTCGCGGTGCGAGCGAGGCTGAAATGATCGGGTTCGGTAAGAGCTCGGCGTTCGTCTCTCTCGATTTTGAGGATAATATAAGGCGTCAGAACCTGTCTGTCACCTTTTACCGTGATAAGCGGCGTAAGTTCGTTCAGAACGGCGTTTCGATCTATAAGATGAGCGATATCGTCGGGGCTATGAGAGCCGTTCTGTTCTCGCCCGATAATCTATCGCTTATAAAAAACGGACCGTCCGAGCGGAGGTCGTGGCTTGATACCGCGCTGTGTCAGTCAAGACCGGTCTATATGCAGTCGCTATCAAGGTTCAATAAGATACTCAAGCAGAGAAATAAGCTACTCAAGGACGCCGACGAGGATCGCCGTACCTTTAACGAAACTATCGGCTTTTGGTCGGAGCAGCTGGCGAGGGAATCGGCAGTGCTGGCAAGGTTCAGAGCCGAGTACGTCTCAAGAGCCGCCGAGGGAGTCTACCGCTTCTTTTCGGAGATGACGGGAGACGCCGAAAAGCCCGAGATGACCTTCGTTTGCTCGTCCAAGCTTGAGCCCGACGTCCTTTGTGACACCGAAGCCGTTTATTCAGCCTATCTTGCCTTGCTTTCCGGAAATCTTGAGCGAGAGATCGCCGTGGGGTCTACCCTTTGGGGGGCGCACAAGGACGACATAGATATTTCGATAAACGGTCGTGCGTCGAGAGACTACGCATCGCAGGGTCAGCAACGCTCGCTGGCGCTTGCTATGAAGCTCGCAGAGGGTGAGATATGCTATAGCGAGTGCGGTGAGTATCCCGTGTTTTTGCTTGACGACGTGCTTTCCGAGCTTGACGGAAAGAGGAGGTCGTATCTGCTCAACGAGCTTTGCGACAGGCAGGTCATCATGACCGGCTGCGACGAGAGCCACGGCGGCGGGGCACACATAATACGGGTGCACGGCGGAGTCTTCGAATAAATTTGAAAAGAAGTTTTATATATGTATCTTAACATCGGAAAAAACAAGAGCTTGCGTGAGCGATCGGTCATCGGCATATTCGATATGGACAACGCCACCGTCTCTCAGATCACGCGCAGCTATCTGACCTCGGCGCAAAGGGAGGGTCGTCTTGAGTCCTGCGGGCTCGAGCTTCCCAAGTCCTTTATCCTTTGCTTTGAGGGTGACGACCCGAAAAACACCCGCGTTTGC
>JAZKZA010000227.1:0-4326 GCA_045612445.1 Eubacteriales bacterium
ATATACCGAAAAATCAATATTGTCAACATTTCTTTCCGAAACGAACGGGGCTTTGTACGAGACCATCTGTCCGTTCAGGAAGCTATCGACAACTGCGGCGGCACGGTTTGCCTCGCCGATAGCGGCGATAGCGATTCCGGCACCGCGATTGGTGGCGTCACCAACTGCGAAAACTCCCTCGATAGAGGTTGCAAAGCTTGCCTCGTCGGCAACGATGTTTCCGCGACGGTTATACTCAAGACCGTCAATACCTGCGAAGTCGAGCGACTGACCGATCGCCTCGATGACGGTATCTGCCTCAAGCGTTTCGAAGCAGCCTTCAACGGCAACAGGTGAACGACGTCCGGAGGCGTCGGGCTCACCAAGCTCCATTACCTGAAGCTTGACCGCGGTCAGCTTGCCGTTTTCGCCGACAAACTCGGCAGGATTGCGCAGGAAGCGGAAAATAACGCCCTCTTCCTCTGCCTCCTCGATCTCCTCGATCTCGGCGGGCATTTCGGCACGGGTACGTCTGTAGACGACCGATACCTCCTTCGCACCGAGACGAACTGCGGTGCGGCAGGCGTCCATAGCGGTGTTTCCTCCGCCGCAGATGACTACGCGGTCGCCAATGACGGGAGCATCACCCTCGCCCGAATTGTAGAGCGAGACCTGGCGCAAAAAGTCGATACCTCCAACGACGCCCTCGAGCTCCTCGCCCGCAACGCGCATAGAGGAGGACTTCCAAGCACCAACAGCTATTATCGTAGCGTCGGACGAGTTCTTGATCTCCTCAAAGCTTACGTCGCGTCCGATCTTAACGTTGTTCTTGTATTCAACGCCGGCGTCTCCGATCAGCTTGATCTCGGCGTCAAGCACCGACTTGGGAAGACGGTAGGCAGGGATTCCGTAACGGAGCATACCTCCCATCTTGGGCATCGCATCGTAAACGGTCACGGCGTGACCCTTGAGCGCGAGGTAGTATGCGGCGGTAAGTCCGGCAGGACCTCCACCGATGATAGAGACCTTCTTCCCGGTCGATTCGGCGGGAACTGCGGCGTAGGTGTTCTCCTCAAGATCGCGGTCGGCGGCAAACGCCTTGAGGGCTGCGATCGAGATAGGAGACTCGACGTACTGACGGCGGCACTTCTTCTCGCAGGGATGAGGACAGATACGTCCGATCGAGGCGGGAAGGGGGAGCTTATCCTTGATTATTTCGACGGCACGGTGATAATCACCGCCGGCGATAGCCTTGACATAACCCTGACAGTCGGTTCCGGCAGGACAGTTAAGGCTGCAAGGACCAACACAGTCGCCGTCGTGGTCGCTCATAAGCAGCTCGAGAGCGATCTTGCGCGAATGCTTGACGCGCTCGGTCTCGCTGTTGACGACCATACCGTCGGTGACCTTGGTGGAGCAGGCACGAAGCAGCTTCGGTACACCCGCGACCTCGACGGTGCAAAGTCCGCACGCGCCGTAGATCTTGACCGACGGATGGTTACAAAGGTTGGGGATCTCTATTCCGTTTTTCTGTGCTGCGCCAAGAAGGAATTCTCCCTCCTCGGCAAAGCACTCTTTTCCGTTAAGTGTAAATTTTATTTTGCTCATTTGGATAACCTCGTTTGTTACTCGATCGAGATGGCGCCGAACTTACAGAGCTTGACGCACTGACCGCAACGGATACATTTCTCAGTGTCAATGGTGTGTGCCGCCTTGAGCTTGCCGTCGATCGCCTCAACGGGGCAGTTCTTGGCACAAAGAGTACATCCGCGGCATTTGTCGGCGTCGATCTTAAAGGTGAGAAGGGCGGCACATTCGTGAGCCGGGCACTTCTTCTCGTTGATGTGGGCCTCGTATTCGTCGCGGAAATATTTGATGGTGGTGAGAACGGGATTGGGAGCCGTCTGACCGAGACCGCAGAGCGCGCCGTCCTTGATGGCGGTACAAAGCTCGAGCAGCAGATCGATATCTCCCTCACGTCCGTTGCCTTCAACGATACGGGTCAGGATCTCCTGCATACGCTTGGTTCCGATACGGCAGTGAACGCACTTGCCGCAGGACTCCTTGGCGGTGAAGTCGAGGGAGGACTTTGCCATACCGACCATACACGTTCCCTCATCCATAACGACCATTCCGCCCGAACCCATGATAGCGCCGGTTGCACCGAGCTTCTTGTAGTCGATGACGGTGTCTATGAGCGACGCGGGAATACAACCGCCCGAAGGTCCTCCGAGCTGAACTGCCTTGAACTCGCGTCCGTCGCGCAGACCGCCGCCAATGTCGAAGATAACGTCACGCAGAGTCATACCCATAGGTACTTCAACGAGTCCGCCGCGCTTGATCTTACCGGTCAGGGCAAAGACCTTAGTTCCGCGGCTGTCGGGAGTTCCGAGAGCGGCAAACTTCTCGCCGCCGTTTTGTATGATCCAAGCGATGTTCGCAAAGGTCTCAACGTTGTTAATGTTCGAGGGCTCGTTCTTGTATCCGCTCTGAGCCGGGAAGGGGGGTTTGAGACGCGGCATACCGCGGTTACCCTCAAGCGACTCGATGAGAGCGGTCTCCTCGCCGCAAACGAAGGCTCCGGCGCCCATCTTTATTCTCATGTCGCAGGAGAAAGAGCTTCCGAGAATGTTCTTGCCGAGGTATCCGTGCTCGCGAGCCTGCTTGATAGCCTCCTTGAGTCGAATGACGGCAAGGGGATACTCGGCGCGAACGTAAACGATCATTTCCTCAGCGCCGATAGCGTAAGCACCGATCAGCATACCCTCGATCAGAGAGTGGGGATCGGACTCGATGACTGCACGATCCATAAATGCACCGGGGTCACCCTCGTCGGCGTTGCAGATCATATACTTATGCTCGCTGACCGACTGACGTGCGGCGTTCCACTTAAACCAAGTGGGGAAGCCCGCGCCGCCTCGACCGGCAAGACCAGAGGTCTTGATCTCGTCTATAACGGCTTCGGGTGTCATAGACGAAAGTATCTTGGTAATCGACGAATAACCGCCGACCGATATGTAAGCGTCAATGCTGCAGGGGTCGATAACTCCGCAGTTGCGAAGGGCGATACGGTACTGCTTTTCGAGGAAGGAGCTATCCTCGGGGCTGATCTCGAGAGACTTCACGGCGTCGATGTCTCCGCAAAGAGCGGCGGCGATGCTCGGCGCGTCGGTGGGCTTGACGCAAACGAGACGGTGAAGGGTGTCGTTATCGTCGTAGATGTCGACGATAGGCTCGAGGTAACACATGCCGATACAGCCGACAACGCCGGGCACTATATCGGAGTTTAATTTTTTAAGCTCCTCACTTACGGCGTCAAAGACCTTTCCTGCGCCGGCGGCAAGACCGCAGCTGCCCTGACCTATAACTATTTTCATATGCTTAAACCTTTCGTGTGGAATGTTTTTTTGTGGACCTTAGCTCTGCAGCTCTTTAGCCTTTATGTCGGCGATCAGAGTCGAGAGCTTTGCGGGAGTCATCGAGCCGTAAGCCTCGCCGTTTATCATAACGACGGGAGAGAGCGAGCAGCAACCGAGACAAGCAACGAAGTTCAGCGAGAAGAGACCGTCCTCGGTGGTATCGCCGTCGCCGATGCCGAGAAGCTCGCGAAGCGAGGTGGCAAGACGCTCGGCTCCGTTAACGTGGCAGGCAGTACCCTTGCAGAGCTGAATAAGATACTTACCGGCGGGCGTAAAGCGGAACTGGGTATAGAAGGTGGCAACGCCTCTGACGTGAGCCGGACTGTTTCCGGTGTGTTCGGCGATGCAAGCCAGAACGTCGTCGGGCAGATAACCGTAGATATCCTGTGCCTCCTGAAGTATGGTTATAAGCGATCCGAACTGACCTGCATAACGCTCAAATATAGGATCGAGCATAGTCAGATCGTTTTGTACGTTTGAATTTTTATTCATTTTCGGCCTCCAGACAAATACTTGCTTAATAATTTTATATTATATCAAAAAAACACTGTTTTGTCAATTTATAACCGAATTATTGTTATGAATTTTTTTGACAAAATAGTCTGTATTTTATCACTCTGATTGGACATTGATAACAAAAAACACCGTCCGCACCATTTTCGGTGCGGACGGTGTCGGGTTTACTTTTTTTGCTGCTTACACCAGATCTTCATAACGAGTCTGTGCGGCAGGAGCTTGGTCAGAAGCACCTGTGCTCTGATCTGCTTGCCGCAGACCGAGACGTCACGACCGCGCTTCATATCGCGAAGCGCGCGGCGAACGACCTCCTCGGCGGTGTAATAACGGTTGTAATAAGTAATGGTGTCGTCGAAGTCGGAGGCCAAGCGGTCTTAGGAAGACAATGTCATAAATCAACTCCTTGGGTCAC
>JAZKZA010000228.1:0-2816 GCA_045612445.1 Eubacteriales bacterium
TCTATGAAACTTTACAACACACTTACCAAAACGGTTGAAGATTTTGTGCCCAATGAACCCGGCAAGGTAAAAATGTATACCTGCGGCCCTACGGTCTATCATTTCGCGCATATCGGTAATCTCCGTACCTACATTATGGAAGACGTCCTGGAAAAAACCTTCCGTTATCTCGGTTATGACGTTACCCGCGTGATGAACGTCACCGACGTCGGTCATCTTACCAGTGACGGCGACACAGGCGAAGATAAAATGCTCAAGGGCGCAAAACGTGAAAAGAAAACCGTCCTTGAAATCGCGGAATTTTATAAGAACGCATTTTTCGGCGATTGCGCAAAGCTCAATATCAAAACCCCCGATATCGTTCAGCCCGCAACCGGATGCATCGATGAGTTCATTTCCACCATCGAGGCACTTCTCGAAAAGGGATATGCCTATATCGCCGGCGGAAACGTTTATTTTGACACCTCGAAGCTCGAGACCTATTACGTCTTCAACAACTTCAACGAGGAGGATCTCGAGGTCGGTGTTCGCGACGGAGTTGAGGCGGACAACAATAAGAGAAACAAGAACGACTTCGTTCTGTGGTTCACCAAGTCGAAGTTCGAGGATCAGGCGCTCAAATGGGATAGCCCGTGGGGCGTCGGTTACCCCGGCTGGCACATCGAGTGCTCGGGCATCTGCCTCAAGCATCTCGGCGGTGAGCTGGATATACACTGCGGAGGTATCGACAACGCCTTCCCGCATCACACCAACGAGATCGCGCAGACCGAGTCCTATCTCGGTCACAAGTGGTGCAACTATTGGTTCCACGTTCTGCATCTGAACACCAAGAGCGGCAAGATGTCCAAGTCGACCGGGGAATTCTTGACCCTTTCGTTGCTTGAAAGCAAGGGGTATTCTCCGATGGTCTACCGTCTTTTCTGCCTGCAATCGCACTACAGAAAGAACCTCGTTTTCTCCTACGAGAACCTTGACAACGCCAAGACCACCTACGAAAAGCTGGTCTCGCGTATCGCCTCGCTCAAGACCGAGGGAGAGGTCGAGTCGGCGGCGTTCGACGAGCTGAAGAAGGATTTCGTCGACGCGCTGGACAATGATCTGAACACCTCGCTTGCCATAACGGCGATATACAACGTTCTGAAGGCAAAGTGCTCCGACGCGACAAAGCTCGCTCTGATCGAGGATTTTGACAGAGTTCTGTCGCTTGATCTCATCGCAGCCGCCGCCGCGCTTCGTGACGAGGCAAAGGCAGCCGTTGAGTCTGCTCCCGCCGCCGACGGTGACGACGCCCGTATACTCGATCTCATCGAGCAGCGCGCCGCCGCCAAGAAGGCGAAGAACTACGCCGAGGCAGACCGTATCCGTAACGAGCTTGCCGCCGAGGGCATCATTCTCGTCGACTCTCCGTCGGGAACGACCTATAAGAGAGCGTAATGAAGAGATTTTTTGAAAAATATCGCGAGCTGATAGTTTATATAATAGTCGGTCTTATGACCACTGCGATATCGTACGGCGTTAGACTTGCCATACTCTATTCGGTCGCCGCGACGATGAGTCTCGATCTTGCCGCCGAGTCGGGAGATATGATGGCAAAAGTTTCGGTGCTTAGAACGGTTGCAACCAGCGCGGGCTGGGTCGCCGGTGTCGTGTTCGCCTTCTTTACCAACAAGAGCTGGGTCTTTTGCGATAAGGTCAAGGGTCGTGCGGCGGTGCTGGCGCAGTTCGGTAAGTTCGTGGCGTCAAGAGTTGCGACCTATTTCGTCGAGCTTGGTATCGGAGTTCTCGTGCCGCTCGCGCTTATCGCTTGCGGGTTCAAGAGCTTCGTGCTGGTCCTGACGGTCGACGCCGATCTGATCGCTATGGCGATCTCGATGGTCGTTGTGACGGTGCTGAACTATATCTTAAGTAAGCTGCTCGTATTCAGAAAAAAGAAATAAAAGTCTTTCGGGCGACCGTCGGTCGCCCGATTTTTGCACTAAAATCAAGAAAAACAGAAAAAGCTCTTGACAGAGAGGGCGAAGTGTGATACTATAGTAAATCATATTGTTTGAGCTATGCAAAGCCAAGTAGTGCGTCGGGAGCTTCAGAGAGGGACGGGTGCTGAGATGTCCTGCCGATGACGGATGAAAACTCACTTTGCCGCGTTTTTCGCAGGCTCTGCCGAGGAAAGGTCGTCAACTGCGACCCGTAGAACGGCGCGTTTCCCCGCGTTAAGGGGGTTGAGGGGTCGGTCGTTTGACCGGCAATTCGGGTGGTACCGCGAAGCTTGTTTTTTCGTCCCGTAGGCAAATTTGTCTACGGGCTTTTTATTGTAATTTTCCGCAGCCGCGACGGCTGCATGGCATATCTGGAGGCACATATGGAATTTATCAATCTCACCATTGGCGAATGGATGGATAAAATGGCAGCCGAGCATCCCGATCAGGATGCTGTCATCTACACCCATAAGTTCGACTACAAGCGCACTTACAAGAGCTTTAACGAAGAGTGCGATCGCATCGCTCGCGCATTTATGGCGATCGGTGTCAAGCGTGGAGATCACGTCGCTATCTGGGCGACCAACTACCCCCAATGGATGCTGACCCTGTTTGCCTGCGCCAAGCTGGGAGCCGTGCTTGTCACGGTGAACACGGCTTACAAGATCCACGAGGCGGAATACCTGCTCCGTCAGTCGGATACCAAGCTGCTCGTTATGAGCACCGGACTTAAGGACACCAACTACGTTGAGATAGTCAACCGTCTTTGCCCCGAGTTCGCCGCCGAGGCGGACAAGAAGACCCACGATTGCCGCAAGCTCCCCTATCTCAAGGCGGCGA
>JAZKZA010000229.1:0-8725 GCA_045612445.1 Eubacteriales bacterium
AGCGGAAGCAAGGTCGTTTGCCAGGGCGAATCGTATATGGTTGGCGGAGGCGTTGGCGATCTGGTCGGCAGAATACAGCTTGATCAGATAAATGCAGACGTTACGATAGACGATATTTCAAGTACCCCCGCCGTGAAGACCTTCACCTTTAAGGAAGCCAAGAGCGCGATCCTTATGATCGGTGACGGCATGGGCTTTAATTCTATTGAAATGTCCCTTCCCAAACTTGAGAACAATCTCTTTGTTGCACAGGACCTTCCCAACCAGGGAAATGCTTATACCGGTTCTCTGAATACTGCATCGAACAGCAGCACTCCTACCGATAGTGCTGCATCGGGCACCGCTCTTGCAACCGCCACAAAAACCAAAAACGGATACGTTGGCGTTGACAAGAACCAAAATGGTCTGCTCAATATCCGCGAGCTTGCGGACAGCAAGGGCTATATGACAGGCGTTATCACCACCGATGCCATAACCGGAGCGACCCCCGGTGCCTTCCTTGCCCACCACTACAATCGCAACAATACCACCGCTATCGGAAACCAGATTAACAAGCTGATTGAAGACGGCTTGGTTGACTGGTGCGCAGGAGATGTTGGAAACAACCTCACCACCAACACCGCCGCCGCCCTCAAGCTCCTTTCTGCGAACAACTCGTCCTTCTTCCTTATGGTCGAGGAGGGTCACATCGACAAGCGCTCACATAGTAACGACAAAACAGGCTGCATCAACATGGTCAAGAGATTTAATGACGATATAGCCTACGTCATTCAGTTCGTTCTCTGCCATCCGGACACCGTGCTGGTCGTTACCGCAGACCACGAGACCGGCGGTATCACCAAGCTGAGCAACGGAAACTTCGTATATACCACGGGAGATCACTCTACCGCAAACGTTCCGATCTGCGCTATCGGATACGGCACCGAGATCTTTAACGACAAGACCTCGGACAACACCGAAATCCCGAAGTTCCTCGCCAAGATCTACGGCGAAAACAATTTCGGCTCGTAATTTAAGTCATTTAAAACAACTCTCCCCGCCACGAATATCGAGGCGGGGGTTTTGTTTTCAAGGATTATTTCGCTATCTTATTGCATTTTTTTCTTTGGCGTGATATAATAGTAAAAAATTCATGTAAAGGAAGTTTGTTATGAGCACCGTTATCGGAATAGACGTTGGTGGCAGCACCACCAAGATCGTCGGCTTTAAAGACATTGCCGGAAAGCGCGAGCTTATCGAGCCCCAGTTCGTTCTGGCAAACGACCCCATAACCTCTATCTACGGTGCGTTCGGCAAGTTCACCTCGGAAAACGGGATCTCTCTTTCGGATATAGATCACGTGCTTATGACCGGCGTTGGCTCGTCCTTTGTGACTCAACCTATCTACGGTCTTCCCTGCCGAACCGTTCCCGAGTTTTCAAGCGTTGGTCTTGGCGGACTCTATCTCTCCGGTCTTGACGAAGCTATCGTAGTTAGTATGGGAACAGGAACTGCACTAATCCACGCAAAGCGCAACGGCGAGAAATACGACATAAAGTATCTTGGGGGAACGGGCGTCGGCGGAGGAACGTTGGTCGGGCTTTCCAAGCAGATGCTGGGAATCGATACGGTCGAGCACATCGAAAAGCTCTGCGAGGGGGGCGATCTTTCAAAGGTCGATCTTCGCATCAGCGACATTTCAAACGACAAGATATATCCCGGACTCAACATTGATCTGACCGCGGCTAACTTCGGAAACCTTTCCGACATTGCAAGTCGAAACGATCTCGCGCTCGGTATCGTCAATATGGTTGCCGAAACCATTGCAATGATCGCCATCTTTGCCGCACGAGGACACGGCATAAACGACATCGTTCTGACAGGCAATCTGACCACCCTTTCCCCCATTCGTGAGGTCTTTGCCGCCCTCAGGAACTCCTTCTCGGTACACTTCACGATACCGCACAACGCCCAGTTCTCAACCGTTATCGGCGCGGCACTCTATGACACGCTGAACTAAATCAATAATAAAAAGGATCGGAGATGCGAATTCGCATCTCCGATGTTTTTTTGTTTTATTTCTTTAGTCGTCGAGCTCGACGTAGTAGAGAGGAGTCCACCACATAACGTAATTGTGGTAAACGCCAAACGGATTGTAGTTTCCGAGAGGTGCTTCCTCAGCACTTCCCTCCATCTGCTTAACACCCGAAACGATCTCCTGAGAGTATATCGTATCCTGCTTGAGCTCCGAAACGATCTGAGCAAACAGTGCCTCAAGCTCAGCGGCGTCCTGACAGTTGTCCATACGCTCCTTGTACTTGGCAGAAAGCTCCTTGAGATAGTCGATAGTCGAGAAGTCGATATTATCAACGTAGGCAGAGACCTCAAATCCGAGCATCGGGTCGTAGGTCGCCTGAGAATTCTGGAGCTTACCGTAATCCCAAGCCTTGTAGTCCATAGTCTCTTCGGGATAGGCGATAAAGGTGTTTCCGGTCTTGTAGATATCCATATTATAGTAGGTGTTGAGTCTGTGAACGGTCGGATAGGTCTTTCCGTTCTCAACGATGTTAACCAGCTTATAGTTAATTCCCTCAATACCGTACTGAAGCAGGTTGCGGAAATCGGCGTTGGTGTTGATGTAGGTAATGACCTCCATAGCTCTCTCTACGTTCTTGCAAGAAGAGCTGACACCGATAAGGTTCTGGCAGAGCTGCTCGGACTGTGCCTTGGGATACTCGAGAACGATCAGGTGATATTCGTCACCGTACTCTGCGGCAAGTGCCGCACCGCCCTTGACAACTGCAGAAGCAAACTTCTTGCCGTTGAGGTCATCCCACGCTACGTGGTATCCCTCGTCATCGATCTGCTTAAGGACCAGAGCCTGGTTCTTATAGAACGAAGAGTTCATAAGAGCGGCGGAAACGAACGATCCCTGCGAAGGGGAGGAGGAGAACGCCGCACCCAGGATCGAGAAGGTATCGTTATTAAAGCTTGCCGTATCAACAACGTAATAGGTCTCTCCGCTTACAAAGCTGTAAACTCTGAAGTAAGTACCGTCGCTGTTCTTGGTGTAGTAGAGAACCCCGTCCTTAAACTCACCGGCATCGTCCTCGTTATCCGAGACCTTAGCCTCGCTGAAGGTCAGAGTGTAGTAGGTGTTACCCTCAACAAACTCGGTAGCACGAACGTATCCGCCGTCGGCTTCCTTAGTGTAATAGAAAACTCCCGACTCAAAGGCATCACCGGTAAACTGAGTTGCCTTGTTAACAGTATAATACTGGCGACCGATCATCGGCTTGAGGGTGATCATCTTGTAATTATACTTTGCGGTTGCGCCCTCGCCCGAAACGAGCTCTCTGATATAGTAACGTCTGCTGGAGTCAAGCTCTTCCTTGATGTCTATCGCGGCAGACTCGGTCGAAAGATCAAGACCGTAGGGATTGTATACAACGTACTCATAGTCAAGCGACCAGAAGAAGGTGTTGACGATGTCGAGCTCTCCGGTGATCGGAACGTAATCGTCTCTGAGCTCCGAAACGTCCTTCAAGAAGTCGACAATGTTCGATACCGAGGAGACCTCCTCGTAGTCATACTGGAACTCCGCGTAAAGCTCCTTGTGGAGAAGGAGGTAGGTGTACTCACCTATCGGCCTATTATTGGGAACTGCGTAAATGGTCTCGTCGGCGTTCGAAGCAGCAGCCGCGAGGAACTTTTCATTTACGTAGGTCTTTATTGCCTTGGAAGAACCGTCAAGCTCACCCTCGACCTCCGAGCTGAGCCAGCCGTTTTCGATGTATCTGAGGTAGTTATCGTATCCGACTATGCAGATTATATCGACCTGCTTTTCGCCAAGCTCGGGATACTTCAGCTCGGTGATACCGTACGAGTTAACGATGGTCTCGATCTCGGTCTTCTCGGCAGCATCGGCAGTGTCCTCGTTTTCAAACTCGGCGTACTCGGGATACTTCTGATAGAACTTGTTCTTTATCTCCGCCTCGTCGGTATAACCAAAAGCTACCTGCTGTGCAGTAAACTTCTTAAGCGCGGTCTTTGCAGCCTCTTTTCTTTCGGCAGCGCCGGCCTGATACGCCATGATCTCTTCAACGGCACGGTACTCCTCTTCGGTATAGAAGATGGTCTCAAGATGAGTTCTGAACTTTGCCTTCGTTATCTTATCAAGAGCGGCGGCGACGTTATCGTAAGCGTCCTTCTTTGCCTTGATCTCGATATACTCCTTGGACTTCTCGCCCTTTTCCGCCTTTACGGCATCGACCTCTTCCTTGGTGGGAACGTGGTCCTCGGTGATCATATACATTCTCAGCGAGACTGTGGTCTCGGACGCTTCCTGCTCGATGTTCTCCAAATCCTCCGAGCCATCGGTGTTGTCAGCACATCCCGTGAGCGCAACAGGCAGAAGCATAGCGAGTGCCAAAATCAAGCACAGCAATCTAAATTTCATACGGTTTTTTCCTCCTTAACGGTATCGCGTGTTAAACCTATATATGCCACTATATTTTACACCAAAAAGGCATTTCTGTCAAGTGCTTTTTCTGTGTCTTTTCCCTTCCGCAGACCGTCTCTCGAACTTTGTCAACAATCGGTTAAAATTTAACTGTTGTTTTGCACAAAGCGCGATCGGATTTTTTGTGGCTTATCCCGTATTTTCGGGCATAACAACGTATTTGCAGCTAAATTTTTGTGTAAAAATACTTTCTAAGATACTATTTTCTTTACATTTTTAACTTTTTCAAAGAAAATTCTGCAGAAAAAAAGTATTTTCGTTCTTTTAGGCGTATATTATAATAGTATAATTCGATCTGGGAGGATTTTTATGGAAACTATTCGCGAAGCAACCGAACGACGCGAAGTCGAAACGCTGTCTGAATACGCCTCTCTTTCGTCAAAGACCGCCGGTCGCGAGTTCCCCGAGGAGCGCCACGACTCGCTACGAACCGAATTTCAGCGCGACCGTGACCGTATAATACACTGCCAGTCCTTCCGCCGACTGATGAACAAGACGCAGGTCTTTCTTGCGCCGTTAGGAGACCATTACCGAACCCGACTGACGCATACCCTCGAGGTTACGCAGATAGCAAGGACCATAGCAAGATCGCTACATCTGAACGAGGATCTGGCGGAGGCAGCAGCTCTCGGTCACGATCTTGGTCACACCCCGTTCGGTCACGCCGGAGAGGTCGTGATGCAGGAGTGCTTCTCCCCCGATTTTACCCACTCGCGCCAAAGTCTTCGAGTCGTTGAAAGACTTGAAAAGGACGGGGCGGGACTCAACCTCACCTATGAAGTACGCGATGCTATAGTAAATCACACCGGTTCCGATCGGGCATCAACGCTTGAAGGACTCATAATCCGATTTGCAGACCGTATAGCATACATAAATCACGACATTGACGACGCCTGCCGCGCCGGAATACTTACCATCGAGGACATTCCGTCCGATATCCGAGAGATCCTCGGAGATACTCATTCGGGGCGCATCAACAAGATGGTCACCTCGGTTATCCTGGCAAGCGAAGGACAGCGAGATATAAAAATGGAGCCCCATATTCAGGAGGCTACCGACAAGCTTCGAGCATTTTTGTTCGAAAACGTTTATCGAAGCCCCATCGCCAAGGGTGAGGAGAGCAAGGCCAAGGAGATGCTCGCCCGCCTTTACCATTACTACGTCGAAAACCCGGACAAGCTCACGGGATTTTATAAAAAAGAGCTTGATAAAGAGTCTCCCGAGCGTTGTGTTTGCGATTTCATCTCGGGCATGACCGACCGTTATGCCATCGAGACCTACCGCCGACTCTTTATTCCCGAGGTCTGGAGGGGACCGTCTTGATACCACGCGAAATAATCGAAGAGGTCCGTAACCGATCGGACATCGAGCAGATCATAGGCAGCTGCGTCACCCTCAAGCGCGCAGGCTCGAACGTCAAGGGGCTCTGCCCTTTCCATAATGAAAAGACACCGTCGTTTACCGTTTATCCCGGAAGCCAGAGCTTTTATTGCTTCGGTTGCGGCTCGGGCGGCGACGTTATAACCTTCGTTATGAAATACAACAATCTCGACTACGCCGGGGCGGTCGAGTATCTTGCCGCCCGTGCGGGGATCGACATACAAAAGGACAACACCCGCCCCGAGCGAGGCGTTTCACGAAAGCGCGTCCTTGATATGAATCTTTGCGCCGCAAGATATTTCCGCGAGCAGCTCTTCTCACCTCAGGGAGCACAGGCACTCGCGTATCTTACCGAAAAGCGACGTCTTTCAACGGCGGTTATAAAGCGCTTCGGCCTCGGCTTTGCTCCCAATCACACCTTTGCGATGCTGCAATATATGCGCGATCACGGTTTTACCGACGAGGAGCTGAAGGCGGGATACTTTGAGTCTGTCGGTGGAAAGAGCGGAAAACCGTATTCGATCTTCCGAAACCGTATAATGTTCCCGATAATCGACACGACGGGTGCCGTCGTTGCATTCGGCGGACGCGTTATGGACGACAGTAAGCCTAAATATCTGAACACCAATGATACGCCGGCATACAAAAAGGGACGAAACCTTTTCGCCCTTAACTACGCCAAGGATTCGGGCGGTGAGACCATGATACTTTGCGAGGGTTATATGGACGTCATAGCCCTGCACGCCGCAGGATTCGGAAACGCCGTCGCAGGTCTTGGAACGGCGTTGACCGCAGACCAGGCGAGACTTCTCTCGCGCTACACGAAAAAGGTAATTCTGACCTACGACAGCGACGAGGCGGGTCAACGCGCCACCGAGCGCGCGCTCCAGCAGCTCACCGAGGTCGGTCTTGAGACCCGAGTTTTGGTGCTGAACGGTGCAAAAGACCCCGACGAATATATCAAAGCTTACGGAGCAACGGCGTTTTCGCGTCTGCTTGAGGAGAGCCGTACCAAGTTTTCCTACCGCGCCGCCGGCGTTCTTTCAAAGCACAACATTCAAAATTCGGACGAAAAGATCGTTGCTGCCGGCGAGATCTGCCGTATAATCGCCATGTCGGCGTCAAGCGTCGAGCGGGACATCTGTCTCGACGAGGCGGCTCAGCTTCTCGGTATCGGCAAGGATATTTTGAAGCAGGACGTTGAAAGGCTTCGCCGACGAAACGAGCGCTCTCGCCTTGAGCAACAGTCTCGCGATGCCTATTCCTCGGCAAGAGGGCTTGGTGACAAGGTCAATCCCGACTACGTTCGAAACGTCGGTGCGGCGGTTGCCGAGGAGACCATACTCGGTCTGCTCACCGCCTTCCCCGAGCACCGCGATGCCGTAGCAAAGCAAGACGTCCCACTGACGGGTGACGACTTTATGACGGCGTTCGGCAAACGAGTTTTCGAGTCGGTCATGGAGCTTCACGCCGAGGAATCGGGATTTGATATGGCGCTTCTCGGCGAGCGCTTCAGCCCCGACGAGATGGGTCGTATCCATAAAATGATGAGAACGAGGCTCGATCTCACCGAAAACGGCAAGGCCGTTCTGACGACCTCTGTCAACACGTTGAAAAACGAAAAGGCGCTGCAAAATGCCAAGGAATCGGGCGACCGTATCTCAGCTATCGAGTCGAGGCTCGAGCAGCTCAAAAAGATGAAAAACAAAAAAGACAATACATAAAACGAGAGGTAAAAATGAACAAGTACGATATTGACGCTGAAAATGAAATAATCCTTGAAGATAAGGATTTCCTTATGGAGTCGGACGATTTCGACGTCTCGGGCGAGCTGCCCCTCCCCTCAGCTGAGGGCGAAAAGAAGGTCGACATGAACGATCTTATTGCAAAGGGTAAGAAGGGATCTCTTTCGGTCTCCGATCTCGAGGAGGCAATGGAGGAGTTCGACTACGACACAGACAAGCTCTACGACACACTCGAAAGCAACGGTATAGCTATCCCGATCGATATCTCGCAATCTGAAATGACCGAGATCGAGAATGAGGTCGAAAAGTTCAACACCGGCGAGAACATGGAAAGACTGCTCGAGCAGGAGGGTCTTGCCATCGACGACCCCGTTCGTATGTATCTCAAGGAGATCGGTAAGGTTCCGCTTCTCGGCGCCGAGGAGGAAAAGGAGCTTGCGCGACGTATGGCAGAGGGCGATGAAAACGCCAAGAACAAGCTGGTTGAAGCAAACCTCCGTCTTGTTGTCAGTATCGCAAAGAGATACGTAGGTAAAGGTATGTTCTTCCTCGACCTGATCCAGGAGGGTAACCTCGGTCTGGTCAAGGCGGTTGAGAAGTTCGACTACCAAAAGGGTTATAAATTCTCGACCTACGCCACCTGGTGGATCCGTCAGGCAATAACCCGCGCCATTGCCGATCAGGCAAGAACCATTCGAATTCCGGTACACATGGTCGAGACCATTCACAAGGTCTCTCGCTATTCGCGTCAGATGCTTCAGGAGCTGGGACGCGAAGCGCCCGCCGACGAGATCGGAGAAAAGATGGGCATGAGCGCCGAAAAGGTCCGCGAGATCATGAAGATAGCTCAGGATCCCGTTTCCCTCGAGACCCCGATCGGTGAGGAGGAGGACAGCCACCTCGGCGACTTCATTCCCGATGACGACACCCCCGCACCTGCCCACGCCGCATCCGCCGCAATACTCCGTGAGGTCATCGAGCGTGAGCTCCACACCCTGACCCCCCGCGAGGAGCACGTAATAAAGCTCCGCTACGGACTTTACGACGGTCGTACCCGCACTCTTGAAGAGGTCGGCAAGGAGTTCGACATAACCCGTGA
>JAZKZA010000230.1:0-10253 GCA_045612445.1 Eubacteriales bacterium
AGGTGTTCGTTGACACAATACTTCTCTGCTCGCTCACAGCGTTGGTCATAATCGTAAACTATGACAACGTAAAAGCTCTCAGCGCTGACGGAATAATGATGGCAATCCGAGCCTACTCAACGACACTCGGAAGGTGGTCGGAATACTTTCTGGCAGGCTCGGTATCGGTGTTCGGAATAGCGACCGTTATCTGTTGGGCGCACTACGGACGCGAGACCGTGGACTATCTTTTCAAGCGTAAGCGCGGGTTTGGAGTCGTTTTTCTTTTTGTCTATGCAATAGTGACCGTCATCGGCTCAACGGTGACTCCCGACGCGGTGTGGGGTATTGCCGACCTCTCGCTCGGCGGTATGACGCTGATAAATCTTGTGATCCTTTGGGTCGCTCGAAAGGAATTGACCCAACAGACCGAGCGATATTTTTGTAAAAAAGCTCACCGAAAACGATAATTTTTCAAAAGCCCTTGACTTTTGAGGCTCTGTTATGATATAATCTTTGAGGTGCGCCGGTGTGATGGAATTGGCAGACGTGCTGGACTCAAAATCCAGTGGTAGCGATACCGTGCGGGTTCGACCCCCGCCACCGGCACCAAGCAAAACAAAAACGACAAGCTTTTCAAAGCTTGTCGTTTTTGTTTTATGCTTTCTTGTTCTTGACGATCAAAGATGCGACAAGTCCGATCGCGGCGATCGAGCACCACACCGCAATAACTCCGTCCCAGGTGAGCCCCAGAAGGCTTGAGAAGACGGCGTTTGCGATCGACGCGGACATATATCCCGTACAGTTTATGACTCCGTTGATGCTCGAAACCTTTCCGGTGCTGCCGAGTCCCGGTATGTATATGCTCCAAAGCACCGACGAGCAGCATGCAAGGCAGAACTTTGCGATCACGAGGAAGGTTATCTTCGCCCAGGCGTTCGGCAATAGTATCATAAGCACGAACGACGCCACCGAGATCAAAAACCCAAAGCGAAGCAAGAGAACGTCCCGTTCCCTTATCAGCTTGAAAACGAAAAGTGCCGCAAAGGGGGCAAGCGACGTCACAACTGTTATCGCCGAATAAATGGCGTTAGTCGTTATGATGTCGAGCATAAGCGCCTCGGAGAGATAGGTGGGTATCCAAAAGGTTATTGCAGATCCCGCGATCTCAACGACACCACCGACTATCATATAAAAAACGAAATTTTCAAGCTTAAAAAGAGCTGCTATCGAGTCCAACCCCACTTTTTTACTGCGGCAGAAGGTCAGTTGTCCTCTCTTCTCGAAGACAGTAATACATACAAACGCAACGACAGCAACGAAATAGGTGGAGATACCCGCAACTATAAACATCGTATCCCACTTAAATATTATAGCAAGTCCGCTGGCAACGAGCGGTCCGACGAACGAAACGACCGACAAAAGCGTACATATCACTCGCGATATGTCCTTGCTGAGGTTTTCAGATACCATCTTCATAATAGGTCCGCGAAGCATCGAAAGCCCGATGCCCATCAAGGCAAAACAACCGACCTGCAGCCACGCAAACGGAACGAGCGGAAATGCCGTGATCGCCGTCGCAGTAAGCGAAAGTCCTATGGATATCATATATTTGGGAGCTATCGTATCTCCCGCAATACCGTTCACGAGCTGACCGCAGGCATACACGAAAAAGTATACGGTCGAAAGCAGTCCTATAAACTCGGCGGTATACGCCCCGGTCTTCAGCATATTAGGGGATGCAACGCTCAAAAGATTTCTAAGATAATAGCTTACAAGATACGAAAAGACACTAACAAAGCCCAACCCAAGGGCTTTTCTTAACGCGGATCGATCATCATTGCCCGGCCTCATATCATTCTCCTTGATACATTATCGATCAAATTTCAAACATCGATATTTTAGCACCTTTTAGTACAAATGTCAACAACAAATATATTTATATAATTTAAGATATAATAAGTCGTTATTTGATCGTTTCAGCCGCTTCAAAAGCTACGCCTCGCACCTTTTAACAAAAAATTGATTTTTTATTAAAAAGAGGTTGACAATAAACATCTAAAGTAATATATTATAAAGCCTAAAAAACCGCCGTAAAAGGCAAAGGAGCAACGTTATGAAAGCAACTCTTGAAAAGGTTCGAGGAGGACGGGAGGCAACAGTCGTCATAGTTCACGACGACGGTGATCTTGCCACCTGCAGATTTTTGTTGTCCGAATATGAGAAGAACGGACTTTCCGGCACGATCGCCATGGTTGCCGATCGCATCATCAAGCTGCCGAGCGACGAGCTCAACACTGAAGCGATCGCCGAATGGCAGGAGCTGCTTGACAGCGGAAGGTTCTCGGTGTCCTGCCACTCACGAACGCACGCCTTTTGGGGACTGACCGATGAGGAAGAGGACGGACTAATGGACAACGGCGACGAGGGCGTTCCCTACCACTGTGAAGCGGGGAGAATAACGCGTGAGGTGCGTGACGCCGGCGAGCTTCTCCGTAAGGCTTTCCCGAGTCAGCGTGTACGCGCTTTCGTCAAGCCCGGCTTTGGCAGACATAAAAACGGCATTCAGATCAGCGAAAAAGCATATTCGATCATCAAACGCCACTACGTCGCAATGCGCAATACGGGAGGCGGGGTTGAGACCATTCCGCCCAAAGACCCATACAATATCCGCAGTTATATGGTGCGAGGCGGCGAAAGTGCTGAAGATTGGATCCCTTATACCGAGACGGCGATCGCCGAGCGCGGCATGATCGTTTATCTTTTCCACAATATCAAGGACAACGCATCAAAATTAACGGTAGCAAAATCAGATGCTTCTAAATTGTTTGCACACATCGGCAAGCGTCTTAGCGAAGGTAAGATCTACGTAACGAATTTCGATGAGGCGGCTCTCTACGGAGAGGAACTCCGTGCTGCCAATCTCTCGCTGACGGAAGATGCCGATTCAGTTGTCCTCTCGCTTGAAACAGGGCTTGACTCCGAGGTTTACGACCTGCCGCTGACCGTTCGCATTGACGGTGCAGAGGGCGAGCTTATCTCTGAAGACGGACGTCCCATCGTAAACCGAAACGGATCGCTACTGATCGATATCGCTCCGGGCGAAAGGGTTCGATTGGTCCGATCTTCAAATTAAAAAAGTACAGAGACTGCAAAGCAGTCTCTGTACTTTTTTGTTGGCGGAAAGCATTTTATTCTTTAACCACGCAAAACGAATCAAATCCGTATTTTTTGCAGGCGTCTATCACGCTTTGGTTAAACTCCTCGCCGCTGACGATAAGCGACACGGCGGGCGGGCAGGAAACACACGACCTTGCCAGCACTCTGCCGAGCGCGGCGTCTGCCGCTACGGTCTCACATTGAGAAAACATCGCCTGACGCGGAGTCATTCTCTTGACAGGAGGCTCAAACGCCGACCCGGCATCAGCTATCTCTTCCCTCTTCTCTATCTTACCTATAGCATCAAAAAGGGAGATCAACTCGTCCTCACCGTTTTCGGGAGACGGCATCAGGACCACGTGGTCGTCGTCGCAGAACTCACAAACGATACCCTGCTTCATAAGCTGATCTGCAAGGTCCTCACCGCGATAGCCTATCCTTTTGGGTCTGATAACTATTTTCATCGGCTCTCGAAGCGCGCCTTGTTCACAAACATCGCCACCACCCGACGTCAGCTCTTGGATTCGTGAAACGAAGCCTTGAAGCCTTTCGCAGTATCCCTGCGAAATATACGCGTTCACTCGGTCGAGCGACATAAGCGTGAGGTAGGACGGACTTGTCGATCCGAAAAGTGCCAACGCAGACTTGGCGTTTTCCTTAAAGAAAGCGTCGGCGTTCTTTGCGATATGCAGATATGCGCCGCCGGTCAGAACAGGTAGCGTCTTATGCGCCGAATCACAGCACATCGTTGCGCCCAGCGATATGGGGTGCATATCCTCCTTCAAGAACTTAAGATACGCGCCGTGGGCGTTATCCACCACGAGCATCGTTCCGTACCGTCGGCAAACCTCGGACAGTGCCTCTATATCGCACATATTTCCAAGATAATCGGGGCTGGTAACGTAAACACAGATCGGCGTCTGCTCCGCTTTTTCAAGCGCTTTTTCAAGTCTTTCGGCAGTTATAACACAGGAAAGATAGCTTTCTCCCCTCTCGGGATAGAGCCAATCCACGTCGATATCGTTCAACGCACACGCCGAAATAAACGACGAGTGAGCGTTTCTTGCCGCTATCACGCCTTTACTTGATTCACCCGCAAAGGTCTTTGCCAAATATAGCATCGCACGAATAACGTGAGACGACCCCTCGGTCGAATAAAACGTCGACCCGCTTCCGAAAAGCGCGGTGGCATTCTTCTCGCTCTCGCGAATGATACCGCTTGCGTGATACAAGCTATCCGCCCCGGCGATCTCGGTTATGTCGAACCGTTCAATGCCAAGCAGCTCTCTTCCCTTATGTCCCGGCATATGGAGGCGAAGCTTATCCTGCTCCACATACTGCTCAACGAAGTCACAGATCGGAGTTTTCATCATTCCTCAAGCGCCTTGGCAACGGCAACCATTATCGCACATTCCATTCTCTTTCTGAAAAGACGGCAACCGTACTCGTAAACTCCGCGAACGCTTCCTGTGGCGTGGTATGCATTTGCGGCACAACCGCCCGAGCAGTAAAGCTTTGCCCAGCAATCCTTACAGTCGGGTCTGGCGTATACGTTGCAGGCCGCGAACTCGTTCTGCGCGTCCTTATTGGTAACGCCGTTATAAATATCGCCGAGCTTATACTTATCCTCGCCGACGAACTGGTGACAGGGGTAAAGGTCTCCCCACGGAGTGACAGCCATATACTCGGTTCCCGAGCCGCAGCCCGAGATCCTCTTATAGATACACGGTCCTCCCTTGAGGTCTATCATATAGTGATAGAAGGTAAAGTCTCGCTTATCCTTATGCTTTTCAAGCATAAGGGCGGCGAGGTCCTCGTACTGCTTACAGACTATCGGGAAATCCTCCTCGGTCAGCTCCTCGGCATCTCCCTTGGCGCAAACGACCGGTTCCATACTGAGCTCGTTGAAGCCAAGGTCGAGCATGACCTTGATGTCCTCCAAAAAGTCGGGGTTCGAGTGGGTAAAAGTGCCGCGCATATAGTAATTCTTACCGCCGCGCTTATCGACCAGCTCCCTGAACTTGGGAACGATCTTTTCCCAGCTTCCCTTTCCCGCATAGTCGACCCTATACTTATCGTGGATCTCCTTACGTCCGTCGAGCGAAAGAACAACGTTTGACATCTCGCGGTTTGCAAAGTCGATAACGTCGTCGTCGATCAAAACACCGTTTGTTGTCAACGTAAAGCGGAAGTTCTTGTTATGCTTCTTCTCCAGCTCGCGGGCGTAGGCCACCAGATCCTTTATCATCTGGAAATTCATAAGCGGTTCGCCGCCGAAGAAGTCGACCTCAAGGTTATGTCTCGTTCCCGAATTTTCAACCAAAAAATCAAGGGCGCGTTTACCGACCTCAAGCGACATTATCGCTCTCTCGCCGTGATACTTACCCTGCGAGGCAAAGCAATACGAGCAGTTGAGGTTACAGGTGTGCGCGACGTGAAGGCAGAGCGCCTTGATGACTCCCGCCGTTTTCTGCTTGAGCTTATCCGCCATACCCTCAAAGGTATCGGGAGTGAAAAGCTCGCCCCCTTCCTTCAGCGCCAAGACCTGATCGTAGCACTCCTTTATCTCGTCTTCACCTATCTCGGGATATTTTTGCGAGATCTGCGAAATAAGCTCGGGCTCAGCGAACTGCTCAAAGCCCTCGATTATATCGTAAGTGATATCGTCAACAACGTGAACGCCGCCCGAGCAGATATCCAAAACTATATTATATCCGTTCAATTTATACTGATGTACCATTTCTATCTCCGTATCCAATTTTGAAGCAATCAAAAGGGCTGTTTGGTATCAAACAGCCCTTTTATGTGCGGATAAATTATTTGTTGTTGTTTTCGCACTGTTGGTTGGCGATACCGCAGCTCGTCTTGCAAGCGCTCTGGCAAGAGGTCTGGCACTCACCGCAGCCGCCGTTCTTTGCGCTCTCGCAAAGGTTACCGGTCTTGATAGTCTTGATATGTTCCATTTCAAGTTCCTCCAAATATCATTCAGATGAAAAAAGTATAACACATTTTTCGGTCAAAGTCAATACAAATGTTCTAAATATCGACTTAATATTTTCAAAAAACGGTGTTTTTTATCTGTAATAAACGTAATACACGATTATCGTACGCTCAACGCCGCCGTGGGCGTTGTCGGGTCCGCTTATTATCACTCCGTCCTTGGAAAGCAGCTCGGAGGCATTAAGCGTTTCAATGTTCGTTCTGAAGAGTATATCCTGCGAGGCAAAGACGATCAGCTCTCCGTCACGAATTGCCAACGCGCCCTCACGACCGATGACCTCGTCGACGTCTCCGATCCTTTCGGTCACGTATTTGACGTGATGCCCCACGATCTTTTCCGCCATCTCTCGCTTGAATTTCAAGCTATTGGGGTTTTTGCTCGGTCTTTTCAAGAACTTAAACATTACTCATATCCTTTCCAAAACGAGAACGCCGTCGGTCTTCAGCTCGACCGCTCCGTCAAAGGTCTGACGGGTGAAGACGTCACGGTAGCGTCCGTCAAGCTCGATCGTTCTGCGTTTGCCGCAGTTTACGGCAACGACCACACAGTCTTTTCCCT
This sequence comes from Eubacteriales bacterium, assembly GCA_045612445.1. GTDB lineage: Bacteria > Bacillota > Clostridia > Oscillospirales > CAG-272 > RGIG3994. The sequence goes on from JAZKZA010000230.1 coordinate 6,698, forward strand.
TTTTACGCTCATAAGCAATATACCTCGATCCGTGAGACAGAACGCGGAAGTCTCCCGAGGCGAAGGCCTTATGATCTCGGCGAAGCTCTCCCAAAACACGGTAATGCTCGGTCAGCTCTGCATTCTCACGTCCCCACGGGAAGGGCAAGCGACAAAACGGATCGTGATACCCCTCAACCCCTGCCTCGTCTCCATAGTAAAGCGACGGTATACCGTACACCGTATACTGTATCACCGACGCCATCTTGAGCAGCTCCACGGCGCGCTTCTTTTCTTCGTCGGTCATTCGCAGTGCGGCGAGAGTGGCGTTATCGTAAGAAAGATCGGGTTTGCCGCCGAGCACCGTAAGGATCCGCTCGGTGTCGTGCGTTCCGATTATATTCATAAGACAATCGCAGACCTGACGAGGATACGTTCCGTAAAGTCCGACCAAAACGTCATACAACCGCCCCGCATCTCCGTCCTTAACAAAAGCAATGATGCCGTTTCGCAAGGGATAGTTCATAACGCTGTCAAGCTGACCTCCCCGCAGATAGCGGCGACGGCTACCATACGAGATCTTCTCAGCGGCGTTTTCCCAGACCTCACCGATTATGGCGGCATCCGGATCTGCTGCTCTGACGGTCTCTCTCAGCTCGTCAAGAAAATCGTCGCAAAGCTCATCTGCAACGTCAAGACGCCAACCGCTGACCCCCATTTTTATATATTTATCGGCAACACCGCCCGGAGCGGTGAAAAAATGCCTGCATTTGGGGTTGTCGTTATTGAGTCTCGGCATTATCTTGATGCCCCACCAGCACTCATACTCGTCGGGCCTTGATTTCCATTTATACCAATCATTGTACGGCGAATCCTCGTTTTTGTAAGCTCCCTCTCCATAGCGATCGAAGCGGTCAAAATAACGGCTGTCGTCTCCCGTATGGTTAAAAACTCCGTCGAGGATAACGCGTATACCCAGCTTTTTTGCCTTTTTGAGCAACGCCTTGAACGCCGCCTCTCCGCCAAAGCCATCGTCTATCTTCAAATAGTCACCGATGTCGTACTTATGGTTGGATCTCGCCTCAAAGATCGGGTTGAGGTAAAGCACCGTCACACCGAGAGAGGCAAGATAGGGCAGCTTTTCGGCAACTCCCCAGAGATTTCCACCGAAGAAAACGTTGTTTTCAACGTGCGATCCGGCACGCTCACCGTACTGCGGCACTCCGTTTTCCCAATCGGGGTCTATCACACTGTCATCACGGTAGGCAACGATTCCCTTTCCCTTGCAAAAGCGATCGACAAATACCTGATACATAACTCCGTCACCCAACCACTCGGGCGTTGTGAAATCGGCGGTATAGACCAGCATCGTGAAGCGAGCGCAGTCGTTATCGGTTAGCTCGAAGTCAACATTGTTATACGGAGTCGTGAAAAACGCGCCGTATCCGTTCGGGAAGACGAAGGTATAAAACAAGAGTCCGTCCCCACCGAGCAGCTCGGACGGGCAAAGGGTCAGCTTGTATACGTCGTTGACCGCGTCGGTCGAGACAAACTCAAGGTCGATATCTCTGTCCTCGCCCTCGTCGGGCCGTATTCTCATTATGGGGCAAGACGTACCCAGACGACGCGGAACAGTCAGCTTAAAGGTCACAAAAGCATCAGAAGAAAACGCACCGCGTTGCGATACGTTTTCTTCATTGATGAATTTTTCTATCTTAGGGTAAAGGCTTTTTTCCATTATTTATTCGAGTCAAGCGTTACCGGCTTGATGCCCCAGATATTCTCGGCATAGTCGCGGATACTGCGGTCTGCGGCGAAAAATCCCGACGAACCGATGTTTATCAGCGACTTGCGGCTCCAGTTGCGGCGATCGCGGTAATCGTCTGTCATTGCCTTGTGAGTCATGCTATACGACTCGAAGTCCGCCAGGCACATATACGGATCGGGAACCCCCGAGCCGGATATAAGATATGAAGCAATGGACGAGAAGGACTGACCCGCAAAGCCGGTATTCAGATAATTGACGATCTTGGCAAGTCTTTCGTTTCTTGCACAGTAGAGCGCCGAATTATATCCGTTGAGCCACAGCTCGTCGACCTCGTTACACGTGAGACCGAAGATATACATATTCTCCTCACCGGCGGCGGCAAGCATCTCAACGTTTGCACCGTCAAGCGTTCCGATGGTAAGAGCACCGTTCATCATGAACTTCATACAGCCCGTTCCGCTCGCCTCTTTACCGGCAAGCGAGATCTGCTGGGATATCTCGGCGGCGGGGATAAGCGCCTCTGCCATGCTGACGTTGTAATCCTCAAGGAATACGACGCGCAGCTTTTCACGAATTCTCGGGTTCTGCTCGATATCCTTACTGATATGCCAAAGCAGACGGATTATCTCCTTTGCCATATAATATCCCGCGGCGGCTTTTGCACCGAAGATATAGGTCTGCGGATATACGTCCAGATCGGGGTTTTCCTTCAGATCAAGATAAAGACCAACTATATTGAGTGCATTGAGAAGCTGTCTCTTATACTCGTGGAGTCTCTTTACCTGAACGTCGAAGATCGAATGAGTGTCAAGAACTATACCGGTCCTCTGACGGAGCTTTTCGGCAAAGTTCTCCTTTCTTTCGTGCTTTATCTTACGGAGCTGTTCAAGAACGGCGTCGTCGTCCTTATATTCAAGCAGCTTTGTAAGCTCCTCGGGATTCTTGCGGTAAGTGCTTCCGATAGTTTCGTCAAGCAGTCCTGCAAGACCGGGATTGGAATAACAGAGCCAACGGCGGTGTGCGATACCGTTCGTGACGTTAGTGAACTTATCGGGCGTCATACGGTAGAAATCCTTAAAGACAGTATCCTTCAGGATCTGCGAGTGCAGCTTCGAAACGCCGTTTACAGTATGCGAGGCAATGACCGAAAGGTTTGCCATTCTTACCTGTCCGTGACCCAGAACTGCCATCTTCGAAATGCGGTCCCAGTTTCCGGGGAAGGCGTCCCACGCCTCCTTGCAGAATCTCTCGTTTATCTCACGAATGATCATATAGATTCGCGGCAGTCTCAAGCGGAAGAGATCCTCGTTCCAGGTCTCAAGGGCCTCGGGCATAACGGTGTGGTTGGTGTACGAGACTATTCTCGTGACAAAATCCCACGCGCGATCCCAATCAAAGAAGTACTCGTCTATGAGTATTCTCATAAGCTCGGGAACACAGAGTGCGGGGTGAGTATCGTTGGTGTGGATCGCGACCTTTTGGGGCAGGTTGTCGATAGTTCCGTAAACTGCCATATGGTCACGGATTATATTCTGTACAGATGCCGAGACCAGGAAGTACTGCTGGGTCAGACGGAGCATCTTACCCTCGTAATGGTTATCCGAGGGGTACAGGACCTTCGAGATTATCTCTGCGTTGGTGCTTTCCTCAAGAGCCTTGGTATACTGACCCTGCGTGAAAAGACCCATGTTGAAATTCTTTATATCGCGAGCCTTCCAGAGACGGAGCTGACCGACCGCCGAGCTATCGGCGCCCGAGATCATCATATCGTACGGAACTGCCTCGACGATCTCTTCACCTTCGTAAGAG
>JAZKZA010000231.1:0-2250 GCA_045612445.1 Eubacteriales bacterium
AACTCCTTGGCTCACAGAACGACATGGCTACGATCCGACTTAGCTCGGGGGTCTCGTTGCAGGCGTAACCGAACATAAGTCCCTGGTCTCCCGCACCGGTGTCAAGTCCGTCGGTGGTCTCACCGCTCTTGCTCTCGAGCGAACGGTCAACTCCCATTGCGATATCGGGCGACTGCTCGTGGATCGAGTTCAAAACTGCGCAGCTATCGCAGTCAAATCCGTACTTTGCACGGTCGTAACCGATCTCACGTACCGTCTCTCGAACGATCGTCTGGATATCGACGTAGGCGTTGGTCGTGATCTCACCCATGACCATAACGAGTCCGGTCGTGCAGCAGGTCTCGCAGGCAACGCGCGACATGGGGTCGATCCTCAGGCACTCGTCGAGAATAGCATCGGAGATCTTATCGCAGATCTTATCGGGGTGACCTTCGGTCACCGACTCTGATGTAAACAGTCTTTTTGACATTTTCTTTCTTCCTTTATATCTATACAAATATTTTTCCAAAGCAAAAGCCGTCTCGGGGGCACCGAAACGGCTTTCAGCACCTCATCTATCCGAATTTGACACCTTACGCAACCGCAGGTTGTCGGGCTTCACAGGGTCGGTCCCTCCGCCACTCTTGATAAGATATTTATTGTGTTATTATTGTATCACAAATCGACACCGATTGCAATATATTTTTCGATTTTAATTTATTTTTTGACCCACTCGAACTGTCCGTTCAACGCAAAAACGAGGAACAGTACGCATCCGATTATAACGACCAACGCCGCCGCGGTCAAAACAAGTGTTTTTCTACTAAACGACAGCTTTTCAGCGCCGCCGTCGAGAGCGCGTATGTTTTTAAGTGCCGTTGATACCGGTTTGTATATGAGGAGAACCACTGCCGCGTTCAAGAGCGCCTTAACCAGGTTAAAGGGTAAAAGCAGGGGCAGCATAAGCTCCTTTACGGCCTCGAGGGGAACTTCCATATATATCGGTGTTATAATGAGATTCAACAGCATCATAACAGCCGTCATAGAGAGCACCGAGACGAAAAGTCCAACCACCGCACCGGTTATACTTTTTCTGATCCTCGGCATATAGCGATAAACCAAGCTTCCAAGTGCGGCAAACACTGCACTTGAGCAGAAATTCATCAAAGCGCCTAAAGGTCCGGTGCCGCTTACGCTTATCATCTCGACAAGTGCGACGATGAACGAGATGAGCACTCCGTACTGTGGACCGAACATCATTGCCGCCGAGGCAATTATCGCATCCTTGACGTCAAAGGTCAGAAATCCTCCGATCCCTCCGATGCGAAGCACAAAAAGGCTTGCGTACGCCAGCGCCGTGAACATTGCCAGCGCAACGTAGCGTCTTAAATTAACGTTTTTCTTCATATTTTCCTCCTATGATAACGGAGGATAAAAAAATCCCCTGCAATGCAAGGGCTGTTTTTACCCTTTCCCATCCGGACTTTACCGTCGGTGCAGGAATCTCACCTGCTCGGCTCTTTCGAGTTCGCGGACTTTACCGCCGGTATGGAATTTCACCAATCCCCAAAGATATTATATTATGGCATTTGCCGAGTCCTAAGACTCGGCAAATGCATATTTGTAACTAAATTTAATTAGTCAACGATCTTGGCAACAACGCCCGAACCGACGGTTCTACCACCCTCACGGATAGCGAAGCGGAGTCCCTCCTCCATAGCGATAGGAGTGATGAGCTCAACGGTCATGTCAACGTTATCACCGGGACGGCACATCTCGACCTCATCGGGGAGCTGGATGTTACCGGTAACGTCGGTGGTTCTGAAGTAGAACTGAGGTCTGTAACCCGAAACGAAGGGCTTCTTACGGCCGCCTTCCTTCTCGGTCAGAACGTAAACGTGAGCAACGAACTTGGTGTGGGGCTTAACCGATCCGACCTTGCAGAGGACCTGTCCCCGCTCGATAGCGCCCTTAGCAACACCACGGAGCAGAACACCGATGTTATCACCGGCCTCAGCCTGGGGAAGGAGCTTGTGGAACATCTCAACACCGGTAACAACGGTAGAGGTGGACTCTTCCGAAAGACCGACGATCTCGATGGTGTCACCAACCTTAACAGTACCACGCTCAACACGACCGGTTGCAACGGTTCCACGACCGGAGATCGAGAAAACGTCCTCAACGGGCATCAGGAAGGGCAGGTCAGCCTTACGCTCGGGAGTAGGAATGTACTCGTCAACATTGTTCATCAGCTCGAGGATGCAAGCATAC
>JAZKZA010000232.1:0-2001 GCA_045612445.1 Eubacteriales bacterium
GTCATAGTTGCCGACGGCACGATGAACGACCGATCGCTCGACACGGCAAGCGGTACGCCGATCGAATGTCCCCCACCCAGCACCAGCGAGACGGTCGGCTTGGTCATCGACGCGATCAGCTCGGCGATGGCGAGCCCCGCCTCAACGTCGCCCCCCATCGTGTTCAGCACCACTAAAACTCCCTTGACCTCGCGCGAACGCTCCAGCTCGACCAGAAGAGGGATCACGTGCTCGTACTTGGTCGTTTTTTGACTTTCCGAAAGCTCGTAATGCCCCTCGATCTGCCCGATTATACAAAGACAGGCAAGCTCTCCGAGATTTGTCACCCCGTCGTCGCCCTGCTCTCTTTCCCGTTTCTCTTCCATACCAAAACCTCCCGCGCGCTCCAAAAAATTCGTTTTTCCAAAAAGGGCGCGTCAAATACCTTTCTTCACTAATATTTCCAAAAAAATCGGCGATTATGTGGGATAAATGTTGATTTAGATTATTTACAATTTTGATTTTATGTGTTATAATTATGGTGTGTGTGGTCTTGTCCGCACAGACTCCGTAATCTTAACAAGGAGAAACATAAATGGAAAAGAAATTTATCGTTGAAACCTCTGCGCGTCACATTCACGTCTCGCGTGCAGACCTTGACGTTCTCTACGGCAAGGACTATCAGCTTACCAACAAAAAGGATCTCAGCCAGCCCGGTCAGTTCGCCTGCGCCGAAAAGCTCGAGGTCATCGGCCCCAAGGGCTCGCTCATGATGAGTATTCTCGGTCCGGAGCGCCCCGCAACTCAGGTCGAGCTGTCCTTTACCGACGCTCGCGCCATCGGTGTTACCGTTCCGATCCGTGAAAGCGGAGATACTGCCGGCTCGCCCGGTGTTACCGTCAAGGGACCTGCCGGTGAGGTCGTCCTGTCGGAGGGCGCTATCGCCGCAAAGAGACATATCCATATGACCCCCGCCGACGCCGAGGTGTTCGGTGTTTCGGATAAGGAGATCGTTTCGGTCAAGGTCGACACCGCACGTCCGCTGATCTTCGGCGACGTCGTCGTTCGCGTCAACCCCACCTACGCTCTCGCTATGCACATCGACACCGATGAGTGCAACGCCGCAGCCGCCTTCGGTACCGTCTACGGTGAAATCGTAAAATAATAAAAATAAGGAGATAAAACACATGAGCAACGTAAGTGAAATGCCTTACGCACAGAGCCTTGAGGTTCAGCATCAGTGCGTAGTCAAAAAGGGCTGCAACCACGGCCCCGCCCCCATTCCCGAAGAGGGCAAGTGGATCCAGGCAAAGCAGATCACCGATATTTCGGCGTACACCCACGGAGTGGGCTGGTGCGCACCCCAGCAGGGAGCCTGCAAGCTCTCTCTGAACGTTAAGAACGGTATTATCGAAGAGGCATTGGTTGAGACCATTGGCTGCTCCGGTATGACCCACTCCGCCGCTATGGCAGCCGAGATCCTTCCCGGCAAGACCATTCTGGAGGCTCTGAACACCGACCTGGTCTGTGACGCTATCAACACCGCAATGAGAGAGCTGTTCCTGCAGATCGTTTACGGTCGTAGCCAGTCTGCCTTCTCCGAGGGGGGCTTGGTTATCGGCGCAGGTATGGAAGACCTTGGCAAGGGTGAGAGATCCATGGTTGGTACCATGTACGGCACCAAGGAAAAGGGCGTTCGTTACCTGGAGATGACCGAGGGCTACTGCACTCGCATGGCTCTGGATGAGAACAACGAGGTTATTGGCTACGAGTTCGTTTCTCTGGGCAAGATGACCGACTTCATCAAGAAGGGCATGGAGCCTAACGAAGCTTACGAGAAGTCCAAAGGCACATACGGTAGATTCAATGATGCTGCAAAGTACATTGACCCCCGTAAGGAATAATTAAAGGAGGTAAATGTATCATGGCAAATTTTGAAGGTTACGCAAGACGCGAGGCGAAGATCCTCGCTACTCTGAAGGAATACGGAATCAACTCCATCGACGAGTGCCAGGAGATCTG
>JAZKZA010000233.1:0-1943 GCA_045612445.1 Eubacteriales bacterium
CCCGAACGTAGCGCTCTACCAAACTGAGCCACACCTCGTCTCTATTAGCGCTGACATTTCGCCAAGCCTAAAGAGTATATCACATCAGTTCGGTTTTGTCAATACTTTTTTCGAAAATCCTTGCCGTCTTATTCCAAAACATCGGTCAGCTCGCTCGCGTGGTCGACGATCGCGTCGCAACCGTACTCCTCAAGAAACGCCCGCCCGCGGTATCCCCACGACACTCCCACCGACGTCATGCCCGCATTCCTTGCCGTTTGCACGTCGACGTCACTGTCTCCGATGAACACGCACTCCTCTGCCGTCACGCCGCCAAGCTCATCTACTGCCTCCCGCGTCAGCGCGGGGTCGGGCTTGACCAGACCGTCGTGCGCCCCCTTGAGCAGCTCGAAAACGCCTTCTCCGAACATTCCCTCCACGATCTCGCGAACAAAGCTATCCGGCTTGTTCGACAGTACCGCGAGTCGATATCCCCTCGCCTTCAGCGTCTCGATCGCCTCGCGCATACCCTCGTACGGCTCGGTCGTATGCAGATAGCTCTTTTTGTACGCCGTAAGATAAAGCTCGGTCAGTCGGTCGACGTACTCGGCGTCGTCACGTCGGTCCTCGTCGGCGACCGTCACGACGACCAGCTGTCGCGCGCCGTTGTTGATCCCCGCTTTAACTCCGTCGTAGTCAAGTCCGTCCTTGCCCAGCTGCGCGCGGACGTCGTTGACCGCCTCACGGATCGACCAGATACTGTCTGTCAGCGTTCCGTCGAGGTCAAAAATAAGCGCTTTTTTACCCTTTATCATATAAAAACTCCCAAAATTTCGTTCGAGGGATAGTATAACACCGATTTTTTTGACTGTCAAGCATAAAAAATCCGAAAAATATATTTATTTTCGTCAAAAAATGTGATATAATGAAGGGCGTTGGATTTTTACGTCAATCAAGATTTTAATATCGGGAGATAAATTCTGTGATCAGAGAAGATTTAAGAAACATTGCAATAATCGCCCACGTTGACCACGGTAAGACCACCCTCGTTGACCAGATGCTCAAGCAGGGCGGCGTTTACCGCGAGAACCAAGCGACCACCGAACGCGTTATGGACTCGGGAGACCTCGAGCGCGAGCGCGGAATAACCATTCTCGCAAAAAATACCGCCATTCGTTATCAGGACACCAAGATAAACGTTATCGACACGCCCGGACACGCTGACTTCGGCGGCGAGGTCGAGCGTATACTCAAGATGGTCAACGGCGTTTTGCTTCTGGTCGACGCCGCCGAGGGCCCCATGCCCCAGACCCGCTTCGTCCTTCAGCGCGCCCTTGAGCTGAACCACCGAGTTATCGTCGTCGTCAACAAGATAGACAAGCCCGACGCCCGCGTTCACGAGGTCGTCGACGAGGTCCTTGAGCTGCTTATGGACCTCAACGCCACCGACGAGCAGCTCGACAGCCCGATGCTCTTCTGCTCGGGTCGAGACGGTACGGCGTCCTATTCGCCCGACGAGCCTGGCGAGGACCTGCGTCCCCTGTTTGACACCATTCTCGAATATATGAAAGCCCCCGAGGGCGACGACACCCAGCCCCTCCAGCTCCTCGTTTCGACTATCGATTACAACGAGTACGTCGGTCGTATCGGTATCGGACGTATCGAGCGCGGCTCGGCAAAGGTCGGTCAGGAGGCGTTCATTTGCAACTACCATTCGGGAGACGCTCCCCGTCGAATGAAGATCGTTTCGATGTATCAGTTCGAGGGTCTCGGTCGCGCACAGGTCGAGTCGGCAAAGGTCGGAGACATCATCGCCTTCTCGGGAGCTGAGAACATCACCATCGGTGATACTATAACCGACATCAGCACCCCCGAGCCGCTTGAGTTCGTCAAGATCAGCGAGCCTACGATGGAAATGACCTTCGCCGTCAACAACAGCCCGTTTGCCGGACGCGAGGGTAAGT
>JAZKZA010000234.1:0-3186 GCA_045612445.1 Eubacteriales bacterium
ATCAGCGTGTTAGGTTCAACGTCGTTGTGGTGAGCCTCGATGGCGTGAACGACATCGCGACTCTCTTTGTACTTCTTTGCGGCATTTACACCGATCTCAACGTGCGATCCTTCAACGTCGTGAGGGAACGCCTTACCGATATCGTGCAAAAGTCCTGCTCTTCTTGCAGTCGTGCTGTCGATTCCCAGCTCGTCGGCCATTATGCCGGCAAGGAACGCGACCTCGACCGAGTGCTTAAGAACGTTTTGTCCGTAGCTCTGTCTGTAACGCAGACGTCCAAGCAAACGAACGAGCTCCGAATTGATGCCGTGAATACCAACCTCGAAGGTTGCGCGCTCACCGGCCTGCTTTATGGCGGCTTCGACCTCGTGGGTCGCCTTGTCGACCATTTCCTCAATTCTCGCGGGATGGATGCGTCCGTCGGATATCAGCTTTTCAAGCGCCAATCTTGCGATCTCACGGCGCACGGGATCAAATCCCGAAAGCGTGATAGCCTCAGGTGTGTCATCAATGATAAGCTCAACGCCGGTCAGCGTTTCGAGCTTCTGAATGTTGCGGCCCTCGCGTCCGATTATACGGCCCTTCATTTCCTCGCTGGGCAGATTTACGACCGAGATCGTCGATTCAACGACCTGATCGGCTGCCGAACGCTGTATTGCAAGCGAGATTATGTTGCGAGCCTTGGCGTCCGCCTCTTCCTTGAACTGCTCCTCAAGCTCTATCATTCGCTGAGCAAGCTCGTATCGGGTCTCGGACTCGACGCGCTCGAAAAGCTGATCCTTTGCCTGCTCAACGCTGACGCCCGATATCTCTTCAAGCGTTTTCAGGTGACGGCGAAGTACCTTTTCGATCTCCTCGCGCTCAAGCTCGTTATCACGAATGCTCTTATCGAGCTGTTCGTTCTTGCGCTCAAGCTGCTCGGTCTTCTTGTCAAGAGTTTCTTCCTTCTGAGTCAGACGGCGCTCCATACGAGTGACCTCGTTACGGCGCTCCTTGATCTCGCGATCCGCCTCGTTACGCTGACGGAGTATCTCTTCCTTAGCTCCGAGCAAGGCTTCCTTTTTGAGGGTCTCTGCCTGCTTTTCGCCGTCCGAAACGATACGCTTTGCCTCAGCCTCAGCCGATCCTATTGCCTTCTCGGCTACCCTTTTGCGAAGGACTATACCAAGCAATATTCCAAGCGCGATACCAACGACAGCTCCGATCACCGCGGTTATTATCGAAAGATCTACGCTGCCCGAAGTCGAAGACGCAACCATTCCAATAATGACTTTTTCTACCATTCTGCACCTCCTTTTTCCAAATTCAATATTAAATGACCGTAAAATGTAAAGTTATCACACATACTGATCATTGAATAATTATACTACTTTTTTCACTTTTTGTCAATACGCCGTCCCTTGTTTTAGTCCGTCGCCGCGGCGTTTTTTCAAAAAAATATGCAAAAGCGCCGCTTTTGCGGCGCTTTTGATCTATTTGACCTTAAAACGGGTCGAGCAACGGGGGCAGACCGCCGTATGCTCTCCCTTCGCACGAGGCAATCTCAGTACAGCCTTGCACTTAGGGCATTTGCGATAGATATGTGTTTTTCCGTCGCGGATACGGTTCTTGGTCAGTCTGAAAAAACGACCGACCCGTCTCCAAAAGCTGAAAAACGCGGCGTTTTCACGACGTCGGGCGGGAATGTTATGCGACATTGCACGGAATATCATATAGCTGAAGGTTGCCACCTCGAGCAGCCATATTCCCCAGAAATCGGCGAAAAGATTTATGAAAATGAGCAGTATCGTGAATCCGAAAAGCACGAAATACAAATTATCGAATCCGTATATTCCCGTAAAGGTGCGAGCAGCCCATCTTCCGATCGCCAGACGCGTCTTATACCACCAATTCTTGAAATTACTCATTTTTTACCTCTCAATCACAGTTTTGCTCTTTTAAGCCTTGCATAGGTTGCCATCAGCTTCTTTGTTCCAACTCTGTCAAAGACTATCTCATAGAGGATATCCGATCCCATCGGCTTGACCGACATTACCTCACCGCGACCAAACGACATATGCTCAACGAGGTCTCCGGGTGCGAAGGTCTCACCCGAAGCACTCTTGGCGGGACTCGGTGTCTTCATACGGTTGAGCGTCATATCGCTCTTGGCACCGTCATATCCTCCCTGTGAGCTGTAATATACCTTTCCGGTCGTTCTCGGGGCGTACGCCGGCTTTGCCTCCTCAACGTCAAGCAGACTCTCGGGTATCTCGCGCAAGAATGCCGACGGCGGGTTCATCATGGTACGACCGTACATAAGTCGTGTGTTGGCGTGAAGTATATAGAGTGAACGCTTGGCGCGGGTTATTGCAACGTAGGCAAGACGTCTCTCCTCCTCAAGCTCGGCGGGGTCTGTCATAGACTGCATTCCGGGGAAAAGACCGTCCTCCATTCCGGGCAGGAAAACGATCGGAAACTCAAGTCCCTTCGCGCTATGTACCGTCATCATAACGACGGCGTCGGCGTTCTCATCGTAACGGTCAACGTCGGCGACCAGCGCGTTCTCCTCGAGAAAACCGGTCAAGGTCGGCTCTTCGGTGCGATTCATATATTCGATAACTCCCGAGACGAACTCGTCGAGGTTGTCCAGTCGGTCACGCTCGGCGGGGCCCGCGTCGACCAGCATCTTGCGATAGCCAGAGCGCTCCAGCGTTTCGCGAACGAGGGCGTCGAGCGGCAGGCTTTGGGCAAGTGCCGTCAGCGAGTTTATCAGCGATGCGAACCCGAGCAACGACCCGAAGCTTCTCGACAGTACCGGATAGCGGTCGGCGTGCTCAATGATCTCAAACATCGAGCATCCCTGCTCGGCGGCAAGCTCGGCGATCCCCTCAAGCGTTCGGTCTCCGATCTTGCGGCGGGGCCCGTTTATGATACGAAGCAGCCTTTCGCGGTCGGCGTGGTTGTTTATAAGCTGGAGATACGCTACGATATCACGGATCTCCTTGCGGTCCGAGAACCTCGTTCCGCCCAGAACGCGATACGGCATACCACTCTTTGCAAAGACGGTTTCAATGGCATTTGCCTGAGCGTTGGTTCGGTACAGAACGGCGCAATCGCGATAGCTCTTTCCTTCCTTTGAGACGAGTCGGCTGACCGTATCGGCAATAAATCTTGCCTCGGCATCCTGCGTGTCGAGCTTACGAA
>JAZKZA010000235.1:0-6096 GCA_045612445.1 Eubacteriales bacterium
ATGATAACGCCCTTAACACCGACCAGCTTATCAAGCTCTGTCTTTTCGATGGAATAGGGGTAGATCTCGGTATAAACTCCGAGTGCACGAATTTCGCGGGCAAGGCGAGCGTTTTTGTCGCTGCCGGCATCGATGATCAAAATCATATCCTGTTGCATAAAAGTCCCTTTCGGCATAGGGGATAGCTCCCCAAGATTTATACTATACATTATACAATTATTCGTAAAAAATTGCAAGAGGAAATTTTAGTTTGCAGTTAAATATTATTCGATTTTTTTCAAAAAAATCCATAAACGAACCCAATAAAACCGTGTGTGACGTATTTCTGCGGGCGTCGAGCTGTTGTAACACCTTTTTTTGACAAGTTTCGAGGGCGGAGCATATACTTTGATTGAGATGCAAAAATCTCGAAAGGAGGAATTTTCTTGAATCAATACCAGAATCAAATGCCCGGAAATTGTGGCTGTACGCGTGACCGTTGCAGCCTGTCCGAGCGTCCGCGAGCCGACAAGAGCAAGGGATTTGGCGTTTACGACCGCGAGTTGGCGGCTCTTTATCTGCCGGTACAGAGCTTTGCCGATCTTTACGATCTTGAAGCCGCTTTGTGCCGCGGAACACTTTTTCGCGGTCTCGATAAGCCCTTTTCGGGCGGTGTAAAGGAGGGGTGCTGCCGTGGACAGAGATAACCGACCTGTGCGTATGAGCAAAAATTGCACTTGCTCGTCGGGGCAGACGGGTAATTGCGGAGCGCTGATGCACCAGCTGCAAACGGTTGATTTTGCAATAATAGAGCTTACGCTTTATCTTGATTCCTATCCCGAATCCTGCGAAGCTCTTCAGCTCTTGAATAAGCTTATCGAGCAGAGAGACTCGCTTGCCAAGGCGTATGCGTCGGAGTGCGGTCCATTGACCGCCGCCGGAGGGAAAAGATCGAGCTGGGACTGGGTGAACGACCCGTGGCCGTGGCACACAGCCTTTGCGGGCAACGATATGCGCTGCAGATAAGGAGGAAAGCATATGTGGATATACGAAAAAAAGCTTGAGTATCCCGTCAAGATAAAGAACCCGAACCCAACACTGGCTTCGCTTATAATCAGTCAGATAGGCGGACCTGACGGCGAGCTCGGCGCGTCGATGAGATATCTGAATCAGAGATATTCGATGCCGTACGGCGACGTGGTCGGTACGCTTACCGACGTCGGTACAGAGGAGCTTGCACACCTTGAGATGGTTGCCGCCGTTATTTATCAGCTGACTCGAAACCTTAGCGAGGATGCGATATTGAAGAGCCCGTTTGCCTCCTATTTTATCGATCACACGACCGGTATCTACCCGCAGGCGGCGTCCGGTACGCCCTTTAGTGCCGCAACCTTCCAGGTAACGGGAGACCCAATCGCCGATCTGAACGAGGACCTTGCGGCCGAGCAAAAGGCGCGCGTGACCTACGACAACATTCTTCGTCTGACCGATGACCCCGACGTTCGCGACGTTATAAAGTTCCTGCGCGAGCGCGAGATCGTTCACTTCCAGCGCTTCTCCGAGGCTCTTTTGAAAGTTCAGGACAGAGCCGATCAAAAGAACATTTATGCGATAAATCCCGCGTTTGATCGCAAATAAGCCCCGGGAGCTTAGTCCTCTGCAATTTTTTGCAGGGGACTTTTGTCTTTTATCGAAATAACTATTGCCAAAAACGGTATATTTGTGGTATAATAGTTAAAACTATGTTATAAGGCGACGTTTGTCGCACGGAGGTTCACTGTGATTGTTGCACTTGAAGATGCAAGATATAAATTGACTGGGCTGCGAGAGGTCCTGGTTGAGCTGGGCTCGTCGATACGTATTGAGGAGCTCAAGGCGTCTCTCCCCGCGCTTGAGGAGCAGACCCTGAAGGAAAACTTTTGGTCGGATACCGCAAACTCCTCAAAGGTACTTCAGACCATAAAGCAGACCAAGGATAAGATCGACGAGTACGAGGGACTTTGCGCAAAGCTTGAGGATGCCATCGCACTTGCCGAGATGGCTATTGAGGAAAATGACGAAGCGAGCATTCCCGACGTTGAGAAGGAACTCAAGGAGATAATCGAGAAAGAGGACGAGATGCGCACCGAGATACTTCTCTCGGGCGAATACGACCGAAACAACGCCATAATCTCCTTCCACCCCGGTGCTGGCGGAACGGAGGCACAGGACTGGGCGCTTATGCTGTACCGTATGATAACCCGTTGGGCGGAGCGCCACAAGTTTAAGGTCAAGCTGACCGACTGGCTCGACGGAGAAGAGGCGGGACTTAAGAGCGCAACTATCATGGTTGAGGGAACTAACGCATACGGTTACCTCAAGAGTGAGCACGGAGTTCACCGTCTTGTTCGCGTCTCTCCCTTCGATTCCTCGGGAAGAAGACACACCTCGTTTGCCTCTATCGAGGTAATGCCCGAGTTTGATAAGCTCGACGAGATAGTCATTCGTGAAGAGGACTATGACTTTATGCCCTATCACTCGAGCGGCGCCGGCGGACAGAACGTTAACAAGGTCAGCTCGGCTGTTCGTATCTACCATAAGCCGACGGGTATCGTCGTAACCTGTCAGACCGAGCGCTCTCAGCTCCAGAACAAGGAGACCGCGATGCGTATGCTGAAGTCCAAGCTCATGGAGATCAAGATCCGTGAAAGACTTGAGACCATCGACGAGGTTCGCGGTGTTAAGACTAACATCGAATGGGGAAATCAGATCCGTTCGTACGTCTTTATGCCGTATACTCTGGCAAAGGATACCAGAACGGGTTATGAGGAGGTCAATATCATCTCGGTCATGGACGGAGAGATAGACGGATTCATTAACGCGTATTTGAAGGAAAACTCGAAAGCTGCTCAATAAATTAACTCTCGGAGGTTTATGAGATGAAAAGAAACGGACGGGACTATCTTGGTCTTTCGCTGTTTTTGACGGCGATCACCCTGACGGTGGCGTTTATCGTAATGTGCATTAAAAAGCGCAATCTGCCCGCGGCACTTGCGGGTCTTGCGGCGCTTTATGCAACCGGAGGTCTTTGGCTCGTCAGCGAGCGCAGATACCAGAAATGTGAGGTCTGCGATTGCTTTGAGGGAGTCGTTAAGGAAAGCTCAAAAAAGAATAAAGCCGCCGACCATAAGCTGACTCACCGTAAGGACAGCCTGCCGATATACGAGATCCCGGTTGACGACGAGGCGACCGAGGAAGATTTTGCAAGATGATCATTCGTGAAGAGGATACACGCACCGCCGCCGTTATCGGCGGCGGTGCGTGCAATAAGCTGAAAGATTCAAAGGTTGCCGTTTTCGGCGTCGGAGGGGTTGGAGGAAACGCCGTTGAGGCGCTGGCGCGTGCCGGCGTCGGTCGAATAGACATTTTTGACGGAGATACTGTTAACCTCTCGAACATAAACAGACAGTTGATCGCGCTCCACTCGACGGTGGGAAAAAGCAAGGTCGAGGTCATGCGCGAGGGGATACTTGACATCAATCCCGATTGCGACGTTCGGGCAAATCACGTTTTTTATCTGCCCGAAAACGCCGATGAGGTCGACCTTTCGGTCTATGATTATATAGTCGACGCCGTTGATACCGTTGCGGCAAAGCTTGAGCTTGCCGTTCGTGCGCAAAGCAACGGAGTTCCGATGATCGCGGCTATGGGGGCGGGGAACAAGCTCGACCCCACGGCGTTTACGGTTTCGGACATTTATAAGACCGATACCTGTGCGCTGGCAAGAGTTATGCGGCGTGAGCTGAAGGCAAGAGGGATCAAGCACCTGAAGGTCGTTTGGTCGCGAGAGCTTTCGGTGAAGACCGAGGGCGGCGTGGTCGGAAGTATGCCGCACGTTCCGGGGGTCGCCGGGTATATTATTGCGGGCGAAGTTATAAAGGATCTCATTAAAGAATAAAAAGAAGACCGACAGACAGCTTGTTATTGCGCAAAAATGCAACCGAAAGAATCGCACGTTGAATCTCTGTTGAGCATTGCAATGTGAAAGGTGTATCTGTTTAGGGGGCTAAATGGAGAAAAAAGACGAAAAAATTTACGATATTGCCGTGGTGGGAGCAGGACCTGCAGGAGCGGTTTTTGTCAAGGAAATAGCGAAATCACGCCCTGACCTGAAAATCCTTCTCATCAACGGGCAGTCTCCAAGCTCGGCAAAGCCTTGCGGAGGGCTTCTCGCGCCAGACGCGCAAAAGCTTCTTGCAAAATTTGATTTGGTTCTTCCCAAAAGCATTCTTGAGGACCCTCAGATTTTCGCGGTCGAAACGATCGATATTGATCAAAAGCTGGTTAGATACTATCAAAGATATTATCTTAATATGGATAGATACGCCTTTGACAGCTGGCTTCTTTCCCTCGTTCCGTCGCATGTTACGCTTTTGAATGGAAGAGTAACAAAAATAAAAAAGCAAGACGAGCTTTATAATATTTTCACAAGGTATAACGGCGAAGAGGTGCAGATGAGTGCAAGAGCACTTGTCGGTGCAGACGGAGGGGGCTCGGTTGTAAGGCGTACGTTTTTTGCTCCTATGAGGGCGCAATATGTTGCAATACAACAATGGTTCAACAATGAAGGACAAAAAATGCCTTATTACTCCTGCATTTTTGACGCCAAAACAAGTGATAGCTGCTCGTGGACCATACATAAAGGAAACTACGTTATATTCGGCGGGGCTTTTGAACGGCAAGGCTGTCGTCGGGCATTTGACACACAGAAATCAAGGCTTGAGGCGTTTCTTGGCAACTCTTTTGGGAAAGCCGTTAAGACCGAGGCTTGTCTGGTTTCGAGTCCGCGCGCAATGAAAGATTTTTGCACAGGAGAGGCTCGCGTTTTCCTTCTTGGCGAGGCGGCAGGCTTTATAAGCGCGAGCTCTTTTGAAGGTCTTAGCAGTGCGATGTTCAGCGGAAAAACTCTTGCTGAGGCTTTTGCAAAAGGGAAGTCGTATAAGGACATACAACGTATATACAAAAAGAGCACTCGACCGTTAAGATTTAAGCTTCGCTCCAAATCGGTGAAAAGGGCGATTTTGTGTGCTCCGTCTATAAGAGGACTTATAATGAGGAGCGGAATACAAAGCATTACCCCCTACACAAAAAGGTAAATAAACACAAAAGAACAGCAGAGAAGCTCTCTGCTGTTCTTGGTTTATTAAACAAAACAAATTAATGTTATCTATCGTCGGAATCAAGCTTGAGAACTGCCATGAACGCCTCGGGGGAAACCTGTACCGAGCCGAGCTGGCGCATCTTCTTCTTTCCTTCCTTCTGCTTTTCAAGCAGCTTTTTCTTACGGGTTATGTCTCCACCGTAGCACTTGGCAAGAACGTCTTTACGCATCGCTTTGACCGTCTCTCGTGCTATAACGCGACCGCCGACGGCAGCCTGTATCGGTATCTCGAAGAGCTGACGCGGAATGTTCTCCTTAAGACGCTCGGCAATACGGCGGGCGCGAGGATACGCCTTTTCCTCGTGAACGATGAAGGAGAGGGCGTCGACCTGGTCGCCGTTGAGCAAGAAGTCGAGCTTAACGAGCTTTGACGGACGGTACTCAAGTATCTCGTAATCAAGAGAGGCGTAACCGCGCGAGCGGCTCTTGAGCGCGTCGAAAAAGTCGTATATTATTTCGTTGAGCGGAAGCTCGTAGTGCAGATCAACGCGGGTCTTGTCGAGATACTTCATATCTATAAAAGTTCCGCGACGGTCCTGACACAGCTCCATAAGTCCTCCAACGAAATCGACGGGGGTTATTATGTGAGCCTCAACTATCGGCTCAGCGGCGTGCTCGATCTCGTCGGGCGAGGGGAAGTTTGTCGGATTGTCGATACGAAGCAGCTCGCCGTTTCTCATTTTGACCTCGTAGATAACGCTGGGTGCTGTGGTGATGAGGTCGAGGTTAAACTCTCTCTCAAGTCGCTCTTCAATGATCTCCATATGGAGAAGACCAAGGAAGCCGCAACGGAAGCCAAAGCCGAGAGCTATCGAGGTCTCGGGCTCGAAAACGAGGGCGGCGTCGTTGAGCATCAGCTTTTCAAGCGCGTCGCGAAGATCGCCGTAACGAGCTCCGTCAGCGGGATAGATACCGGC
>JAZKZA010000236.1:0-1765 GCA_045612445.1 Eubacteriales bacterium
GAATACCGTTCGACCCGCAAAACGCTGAAAAGGAACTTCACCGTCTTCGGTGAGCTTCGAGTGCTCGTCTGTGCCGCGCTTTTCGCCGCGATGAGCATCGTTTGCGGTAAGTATCTGCAGATCCCCGTCGGGGAGGTCATCCGCATCAGCTTCGAAAATCTGCCCATAATCATGTCCGGCATACTGTTCGGACCTGTCGTCGGTCTCGTGACCGGCGTCGTTGCCGACCTCGTCGGCTGCCTTATGGTCGGATACGACGTGAACCCTCTCGTTCTGGCGGGAGCCGCCGCGATCGGTCTTCTCTCGGGAGTCGTTTCAAATTACTTCTTCAAAAAGACCCTTTGGCTTCGCCTTTTGGTCTCGGTCGTTGTCTCTCACCTCGTCGGCTCGGTGCTGATAAAGACGCTCGGTCTTGCTGCGTGGTACAGTATGCCGCTTTACGAGCTGATGCTCTGGCGTCTGGGAACGTACGTCTGTATTGCCGCCGCCGAGTTCGCCGTTATCCTTTTACTTATGAAAAACCGCGCCTTTTCATCACAACTCAAAAAACTGATACGGGACTGATATGAACTACCAAGAAACGCTTAACTATATCCACCGCGTAAGCTGGACAGGCTCACGCCCCGGTCTTTCACGAATGACCGAGCTTCTCGAAAAGCTCGGCAACCCTCAAGACACTCTGCGCTTTATCCACGTCGCCGGAACGAACGGCAAGGGCTCGTTTTGCTCGATGTGCGATTCGGTGCTTCGCGAGGCAGGTTACAAGACCGGTCTTTACACCTCGCCCTATATCGAGGTCTTTAACGAAAGAATAACCGTCGACGGCTCGCCTATATCGAACGACGAGCTCGCCGAGATAACCACCTACGTCCGTGAATTTGCCGACGCAATGATAGACCCGCCCACCGAGTTTGAGCTGATAACCGCCGTTGCAATGGTCGCCTACGCCCGTCACGGCTGTGACCCCGTGGTGCTTGAGGTCGGTATGGGAGGAAGACTCGACGCGACAAACGTCGTGAACACCACCCTTCTCTCGGTCATAACCGGCATCTCGAAGGACCACACCGCCTTCCTCGGTAACACGGTCGCCGAGATCGCCGTCGAAAAGGCGGGCATCATAAAGAGCGGAGCACCCGTTCTCTTCGGAGGTGCTGACGACCGGGCCTTCGCCGTTGTCGAGTCTCGCGCAAAGGAGCTTGGTTGCCCCTATATACGAACCTCGCGAGAGACGGTCAAAACGCTTTGCGCCAACCTTGACGGCACTGTCTTCGAATACAAAAACAAACGCCACTCCATCTCGCTGCTCGGCCTTTACCAGCAGTATAACGCCGCGAACGTGATCGAAGCCGTCTCGATATTGCGCTCTATCGGTCTTGAGATACCCAACGACGCCCTTGAGCGCGGTCTTTGCTCGGCAAAATGGAGAGCCCGATTCGAGCTTCTCGACCGCGACCCCATATTTATCAGCGACGGAGCACATAACCCCGAGGGTATCGACGCCGCCGTTGCCGCCGTCAAATACTATTTCGGGGACGAGCGCGTCTGCCTTATCAGCGGAGTTATGCAGGATAAGGACTATCCCGATATGGCGAAAGCGCTATCGTCGGTCGCGTCGGTCGCCGTAACGCTCCGACCCGATAATCCCCGTTCGCTCGATAGCTCGCTCTACGCCGCCGAGTTTGAACGGCTGGGAGTTGAGGCGTACCACGAAAACGACGTCACCGCCGCCGTCAGACTGGCGCGAGACATCGCAAAGCAAAGAGGG
>JAZKZA010000237.1:0-3217 GCA_045612445.1 Eubacteriales bacterium
GTGGAGGTATCCGAGCCGTGGTGACCGACCTTGAGAACGTCTACGTCGAGCAGTGCCGTGCCGAAGACAGAGAGCAGAGCCGATTCCGACTTCTTCTCGGCGTCGCCCGTCATGAGTATCGAGTTTTCTCCGTAGTCTATACGAATGACGATACTGTTTTCGTTCTTATCCTTGAAGTCCTGCGTGGGTCCGAGAACGGTCATCTGAAGCTCACCGACGGTGATGATCTCGCCCGAGTCGGGGTCTTTCACGGGAACGTTCTTTTCCTCGATAGCCTCCATAAGGTCGCGGTAGACCTTGGTTTCGGAGGAATAGGTGTAGGGCTCCATTATTATCTGACCGACGCTGTAGGTCGAGACGACCATATCGGCGCTTCCGATGTGGTCGGCGTCGGGGTGAGTGAGGATAAGGTAGTCGAGGTGGGTAACTCCCTCTGCCTCAAAGTAGGTTTTGATCGCCTGCTCGACCTCGAGGTTGTTCTGACCCGCGTCGAAGAGCAGGTTTGCCTCCGGGGTCTTGATAAGTATGCTGTCGCCCTGACCGACGTCTATCATATGTATCTCGACCGTACCCTCGGTGACGGTGGGCGGGGGAGTCAGTGCGGGGCCGCTTTCCGGCTCGAAGAGGTTGATCAGTCCGGCGAGCTCAAGCGCCAGCGCTATGCAGGTGACGGCGAAGAGAAAGAGCAGGACCGACCCGAGCGGAGCTTTGGAGCGGCGACGTCTTCTTTTTCTTGAGTTAGCCATAAGGACCTCCCGTAAAACGTTGTATGTTAATATTTTATCATAAATTTCACAAAAATCAAGAATAAAATGAAGAAAAAGAAATAAATATCGAAAAACACTTGACAAATTGATACGAGTATGGTACAATTCTGTTTCGGTACGGGTAAATTTTACCCGTCTCCTTCCCGACGGTAAATTCTAAATCACACATGCCGCCGGGCTTAAGTCCATAGGGAGGTATATTATGGAAAAGGTAATCAATTCTTACGAGACTATGTTTATCGTAGACCTTGACGCCGGCGAGGCCGGAGTACAGGCAACGGTTGACAAGTTCACGGGCTTGATTTCCTCCAACGCAGAGTTGGTTGAGGTAACCGATTGGGGCAAGCGTCGTCTTGCATACCTCATCAACGACAAGTCGGAGGGATACTACGTTATCGTAACGTTCAAGTCTGAGCCGTCGTTCCCCGCAGAGCTGGAGCGTATTTTCAACATCGACGAGACCATCATGCGTTCGATGACCACCAAGCTTGAGTTCGAGGCTGTCAAGCACGAGCAGCCCGTTGTCGAGCAGACCACTGCTGAGCAGCCTGCAGAGGTTGCAGAAGAAGCTCCCTCCGCCGAATAATCGACGACAAGGGAGGAAGAACTGTGGCAAACTTTAATCTTAACAAGGTTATGCTCGGCGGAAGACTCACCGCCGATCCCGAGCTGAAGCAGACCCAGAACGGTATTCAGGTTGCATCGTTCAGCATCGCCGTCAACCGCAGATTCCGTTCTAATGACAATCAGCAGCCCACCACCGACTTCTTTAACGTAACCGCATGGAGAGCTCTTGCAGAGCACGTTGCACGTTACTACAAGAAGGGATCGTCCATTTTCGTTATCGGAACTATCCAGAACAGAAGCTGGACCGATCAGCAGGGCAACAAGCGTTACGCAACCGATATAATCGCCGACGAGCTTCACTTTGTTGACAGCCGCTCGGAGAGCTCGGTCTCGCAGCAGCCCTACACCCCCGACGCATACAATGCTATGCCGTCGTATTCCACCCCGGTTGGTGCCGCCCCGAATTTTGAGGAGATCAAAACAGAGGACGACCTTCCGTTCTAAATTTATTATAGGAGAAAAATCATGGATAGAACACAGGATAATCGCGGCTTCCGTCCGAACCGCAAGAGAAAGAAAGTCTGCGTGTTTTGCGCCGAGAAGATCGACTACGTAGATTACAAGGACACCGCCCGTCTTCGCAAGGTCATTTCTGAGAGAGGCAAGATCCTCCCCAGAAGAATCTCGGGCACCTGCGCCAAGCACCAGAGAGACGTCAACAACGCTATCAAGCGTGCAAGACAGGTCGCTCTGCTGCCTTACGTTACCGACTAATTAAAGCAAAATGCAAAAACGAGCGCGACCCATTCGGGTCGCGCTCGTTTTTTTGTTAAAATCTGAAATATAAAAATGGGTTGTACGCCGAGCCGACGAGGTACGCCGTTCCGAGAAAGAGACCGATCGAGCAGAGAAGGGCGGAAAGCCAAACTACGGCGCGCTTCTTTTCGTAGAAACTGTAGAAAAGTCTTTTTGGATAAGGCGTTGAGGCGATAGCCATAACGGCAACGAGCAGGGCGTTTCGGGATAGCTCGTAGAGATCGGTGGGTCGGTAGAGCCCCGACGTACCCAGCATACTGCCGAGATAGCTCAAGCCCGACGTCAGGGAAAGGGTCTCGGTGCTGCCGTCAAAAACGAAGATCAGCCAACCGAACAGTACTACAAGTGCGGTGTAGCCCCACGACAGCGCGCGCGGAAGCCTTTTCAGTATTTCCCCCAAAAACGCCTTTTCGGCTGCGAGAAAGAAAAAGTAGTAAAGTCCCCAGAGAAGGAAGTTGAGGCTTGCGCCGTGCCAAAGACCGGTCGCCGACCAGACGATAAGAAGGTTTAGGTAGGTGCGTCGTTTGCCGCGGCGGTTGCCGCCGAGCGGTATATAAAGGTATTCGCGAAACCACGCGGAAAGGGTGACGTGCCAGCGTCGCCAGAAGTCTGTGATGCTGACGGCGGTGTAGGGGTAGTTGAAGTTTTGCGGAAAACGAAAGCCGAAGAGCCGACCGAGACCTATCGCCATATCCGAATATCCCGAAAAATCAAAGTAGATCTGAAAGGCGAAGCAGATAAGACCCAGCCAGGCAAGCGATGCCGACCGAGCGTCGGGAGGCAGGTCGCGTATGCTTTCCCAGACCGCTCCCGCCGTGTTGCCCAACAGTACCTTTTTGCAAAGACCGACGACGAAGCAGGATATCCCTGCACCGACCGAGGCGAGCGAGTGACGTCGGTCGGTCAGCTGACCGTCAAGCTCGGTGTAACGTATGATAGGACCGGCGACCAGCTGGGGGAAGAGGGTCACGTAGGTTGCAAAGGTGATCGGTGAGGACTGCGCCTCGGCGTCACCGCGGTAAACGTCCACGACGTAGGAAAGCGCCTGAAAGGTGTAAAACGAGATA
>JAZKZA010000238.1:0-5708 GCA_045612445.1 Eubacteriales bacterium
TCTCCTATATAGACTCGCACCAATCGGGAGAAATAGTCAGCCGCGTTGTTACCGACGTAGACCAATTCTCCGATGGCTTGCTTATGGGCTTTACGCAGTTCTTTAGCGGTGTTATGACCATAGTGGGAACTTTAATATTTATGGTGGTAATATCACCGCCGATAACGCTTATCGTCGTTCTCGTTACCCCTCTTTCACTCTTCGTGGCGGCATTTATCGCAAAAAAGACCTATTCGACGTTCAAGCTTCGCTCCGAGCTTCAAGGTGAGCAAACTGCACTTACCGACGAAGCTATCAGCGGTCACAAGGTAGTAGTTGCTTTCGGACAGGAAGAAAACGTACAAAAGAAATTTGACGACGTCAACAAGCGCCTATCCAAAGCTACTCTAAAGGCTGTATTCTTCTCGTCTACCACAAACCCCGCTACGCGATTTGTAAACGGTCTGGTCTATGCATTCGTTGCGTTTACGGGCGCTCTGCTCTACATTGGCGGAAGCTCAATGATAACGGTCGGTATGCTTTCAAGCTTCCTTTCCTACTCAACGCAATACACAAAGCCGTTCAACGAGATATCGGGAGTCGTTACCGAGCTGCAGGGGGCGATAGCCGCCGCCGAGCGTATATTCGAGTTGACAGACGCCACTCCCGAGCCCGCCGACGCAGATGCCGAGCTTGATTCGGTGGTCGGAAGCGTAATGCTCGATCGCGTCAGCTTTTCGTACCGAGAGGACAAACCGTTGATCGAAGAGCTTTCGCTTGATATCAAGCCGGGAATGAAGGTCGCGATTGTCGGTCCGACGGGTTGCGGTAAAACGACGCTTATAAACCTCTTGATGCGCTTTTACGACGTTGATTCGGGCAGAGTTCTGGTCGACGGTCACGAATGCCGCGATATCACGAGGCATTCGCTCAGAGCGGCTTACGGAATGGTCCTACAGGACACTTGGTTGATGCCGGGAACAGTTCGCGATAACATAGCGCTTGGAAGGCCGAACGCGACCGAGGAGGAAATAATCTCCGCCGCAAAGAACGCGCGCGTTCACGGCGTGATCTCAAGACTTCCGAAGGGATACGATACCGAGATAGGCTCGGACGGAACGCTCTCCGAGGGAGAACGACAGCTGCTCTGCATCGCAAGAGTTATGCTGGTCTCGCCGCCGATGCTGATACTCGACGAGGCGACCTCGTCTATAGACACCCGAACCGAGATCAAGATCAAGGAATGCTTTGATAAGATGACGGTGGGTCGCACCAGCTTTATGGTTGCTCACAGACTTTCCACCGTTCGTGACGCCGATCTTATCCTCGTAATGAAGGACGGACAGGTGGTTGAGCAGGGAACGCACGACGCCCTGCTTGAAGCAGAAGGGTTTTACTCCGAGCTTTGGCGCTCGTGAACACCAAGAGACAAAGAAACGAAAGGAAACATATAATGAAAAAAGCAGTTATAACCGTAACGGGTAAGGATAGCGTTGGTATCATTGCAATGGTCAGCGCCTTTTGTACCGAAAGAAATGCAAACATCGTTGACATAACCCAGAGCGTTATGAGCGAGTATTTTGCTATGATAATGCTGGTCGAGATCGGCAGTCTGAACGTTAAGTTTGCCGATTTTGCCGACGAGCTTGAGGCAATAGGCAACGCAAGAGGACTCGTTATCTCGACTATGCACGAGGATATTTTCAACACGATGCACCACATCTAAGAGATCGGAGTTGCTATGATAAATACGGCTGATATACTTGAAACGATCGGTATGATCCGTGAGGAGAACCTCGACATACGAACCATAACGATGGGCATATCGCTCTTCGATTGCGTTAGTGACGACGAGGCGCGGCTCTGCCAAAAGGTCTATGATAAGATAACGGGATGCGCCGAGCATCTGGTCGAGGTCGGAGAGGATATCTCGAAGGACTACGGTATTCCGATAGTAAACAAAAGAGTTTCTATAACTCCCGTGTCGCTTATCGGTGGAGCTTTGACGCCTGACGGATATATTCGTCTGGCGCAAACGCTTGACCGTGCGGCGCAGGAGGTCGGTATCAATTTCATAGGTGGATTTTCGGCGCTCGTACATAAGGGTATGACTGTCTCGGAGAGAAACCTCATCTCGGTCATTCCCGAGGCGCTGGCGTCAACCAAGCTGGTCTGCTCGTCGGTCAACGTTGCCACAACCAAGGCGGGCATCAATATGGACGCCATCAAGCTGATGGGAAGCACTATAAAGCGAGCCGCCTATCTGACCCGTGACGACTCCTGTATGGCGTGCGCCAAGCTGGTCGTATTTGCAAACGTTCCGGAGGATAACCCCTTTATGGCTGGCGCGTTCTGCGGAGTCGGTGAGCCGGATTGCGCCGTAAACGTCGGAGTTTCGGGGCCCGGAGCGGTCGCGTCGGCAATAAAGCGTGCCGGAAACTGTGATCTTTCCACTCTTTCGGATATAATCAAAAAGACGGCGTTTAAGATAACCCGTGTCGGTCAGCTGGTCGCGTCCGAGGCGGCAAACAGACTCGGCGTACCCTTTGGTATCGTTGACCTTTCGCTTGCTCCCACTCCCGCGATCGGAGACTCGGTTGCAAGAATACTTGAGAATATGGGACTTGAGACCTGCGGCGGCTGCGGTACGACTGCGGCACTTGCTATGCTTAACGACGCCGTTAAAAAGGGTGGAGTTATGGCGTCGAGCCACGTCGGAGGACTTTCGGGAGCCTTCATTCCCGTGTCGGAGGACGAGGGTATGATCGCCGCGGCGGCATCGGGCGCGCTGACGCTTGAAAGACTTGAGGCGATGACCTCGGTCTGCTCGGTAGGAATAGATATGGTCGTCGTTCCGGGAGATACCTCTGAAGACGTTATCTGCGGACTTATTGCAGATGAGATATCTATCGGCGTTGCAAACACCAAGACGACGGCAGTACGCGTTATCCCCGCCTACGGCAAGAAGGAGGGTGATTACGTCAACTTCGGAGGACTGCTCGGAAGCGCACCCGTAATGAAGATAAGCAACCTTTCGCCCGCGGCGTTTATCGCACGCGGAGGCCGTGTCCCCGCACCTATACACTCGCTTAAAAACTGACAAAAAAAGAGCCGAGCATTGAGCTCGGCTCTTTTTATTGTTCACTTTTTGTCCGGAATATCTCCGAGTCCACCGAGAACGAGTCTCGGGCGGTAGGGGTACATTTCAATGTCCTCCTTCGAGGTTACGCCGGAAAGCACGAGAACGGTGTCCATACCGGTCTCGATACCTGCGATAATGTCGGTGTCCATACGGTCGCCGATCATAACGGCATCTGCCGAGTGAACTCCCAGAAGCTGAAGTCCGGTTCTCATCATCAGCGCGTTCGGCTTTCCAATGTAGTATGCCTGCTTGCCGGTCGACATCTCGATAGGAGAGACGAGCGCGCGGCAGGCGGGAATGATACCCTGCTCGGACGGACCGGTGATGTCGGGGTTGGTTCCGATCAGCTTTGCTCCGTTGAGAACGTGATGAACTGCACGGCAGATGTTATCGTAGGTGTAGTTTGCCGTCTCACCGATAACGACGTAATCGGGATCGACGTCATTGATGGTCAGTCCCTTTTCGTAGATGGCGTTGTAAAGTCCCGGCTCGCCGATGACGTACACCTTTGCGTTAGGCGACTGCTTTGCGATGAAGTTCGCGGTTGCAAGTCCGCTGGTATAAAAATGCTCCTCGCCGATGTCAAGCCCCATACCGAGCAGCTTTTGACGAAGCTCGAGAGGAGTCTTTCCGCTGTTGTTCGTCAGAAAGAGAAAGTGCTTGTTTTCGCGGTAGAGCCAGTCGACGAACTCGTGAACACCGGGAAGAAGACGGTTACCGTGGTAGATAACTCCGTCCATATCGCAGATGATGCCTTTTCTGCTTCTTAAAATATTCATTGTAAAGCTCCTTAAACGATTGTATTTGCAGCGGTTTAGTTTTGACCTTTTTTAGCACCGATGTTTTTGAAATACTTGAAGAATATCGGAACGACCGCCATAGCAACGGCAACGACGGCAAAATAGCGTATCGAGCGCATCCAAAGCGCCTCCTCACCGGCGATAAGAACGAAAACGGCTTTCAGCCCCTCTTTGACTGCCATAACGAGCGCAACCCCGAAGACCAGCTTGACGACCTGACCCCAAGGGGTAGCTTTTTCGTCAAAGTTTATGAACCTGCGTTCGACAGGATAGAAGAAGAAAACACCGCCGGTCGCCCCGAGAAGGGTGAAGGCGTTCTTTCTCAGCTCGTAGAGATTTTCGGCGTCGATCTCGGCGGGGAAGGGATAAAACAGTGCGAACGCCGTGAAAAGGATCGATATGGCAAAGAATCCGCCAAGCAGATAAAGCATAAGTCGCGGCTTTTTATTGGTCAGCTCAAACAAAGGGTAAAGAGCCAAGACCAGTACGCCGCCGATGAGCAGCGAAACGCCGACGTCCAGCGGAGTATGCACACCGAGGTACATTCTGGTGATGGGGACGATAACGATAAAGGCTATGAGCAGGGCGCGAAGCCAACGCTTTTTGGAAAAGGTCAGAATGCTTCCGAACGTTCCGGTTGAGTTCTGTGTATGTCCGCTGGGGAAGGAGTAGCCTCCCGCGTCTGCCTGAGCGCCCGCAACCGTCGTGAAGTTGGGGTCGATGACCCAAGGGCGGGGGATCATACACATTATTTTCAGAAACTGATTTATTATGACACCGACGTAGCCGACCGTCATAAGATAGTAGCCGCGACGCTTGTCAAAGCACCAGAAAACTCCCATTGCAAAGGCAAGAAAGGCGATCTCACTGCCAAGATAGGTCAAGATCGACATTATAGCATCAAGGATCGGGTTTCGTATAGATTCAAAAAAATATAAAACTTCCATTGAAAAACCTCCGTTGCGGTATAATGATACCACAAAATCGGAAATAAATCAATATAGTGCTTGCCAATTTTCACGAGTTGTGTTAAAATTACCTTAAAGAAATCGAAAACGAGAGGGTCGAAGAAAAATGACCGAAAGACTATATTATAAAGACAGCTATATAAAGGAATTTGAGGCGACGGTGACCGGGTGCGAGGCGCAGGATGAGCTGTTTTACGTAACTCTTGACCGTACCGCCTTCTTCCCCGAGGGCGGCGGACAGCCTGCCGACGTCGGATACATCGGGGAGGCAAGGGTTCTTGATGCTCACGAAAAAGACGGAGAGGTCGTTCACTACGTAGACCGTTGCCTTGAGGTCGGATCGTCGGTCGTCGGTAGGATCGATTTTGACCGACGCTTCAGACTTATGCAGAACCACGGCGGAGAGCACGTTCTGTCAGGTGTCGTTAACCGTCGCTTCGGGCTCAACAACGTTGGATTTCATATGGGAAGCGTTGATATAACGGTCGACTATGACGGCTTTCTCGACCGCGAAACGCTTCGTGAGATAGAGCTTGAGGCAAATCTTTTGATCTGCAAAAACCTTGCCGTTAAATGCTGGTATCCAACTCCCGATGAGCTTCGGGGGCTTGATTATCGCAGTAAAAAAGCGCTTGAGGGCGATATTCGCATCGTTGAGATAGAGAACTGCGACCGTTGCGCCTGCTGCGCGCCTCACCTTGCGCGAACCGGCGAGATCGGTATGATAAAGCTGCTTGATTCGTATAAATATAAGGGCGGAGTTCGCGTTCACCTGCACTGCGGGCTCGACGCGCTTGACGACTACAACCGCAAGTTTGA
>JAZKZA010000239.1:0-1934 GCA_045612445.1 Eubacteriales bacterium
AGGTTTTTATGAAATTATCGCGTCTTACACCGAAGGCGACCGAGATCAACGGATATCCGGTCATGGGCTCTAATTGTTATATCCTTATCGACGAGGGGGAAGCGGCGGTCATCGACCCAAGCGTTTCCGCGGTCGAGATAATGAGGATCCTTCGAGCGGAAAACGCAAAGCTGGTAAAGATATTGCTGACCCACGCTCACGCCGACCATCTTTTCGGGCTGGACGAGCTTCGAATGCTCAATCCCGAGGCGGCGGTCGTTGCCCACGCCGACGAGGCGGAGCTGATGTGTGACGGTGAAAAGAACGTCTCGATGCTTCTTATCGGTGAGTGCAGAGATTACGGCGCGCCTGACAATCGACTCATAGAGGGTGATATCATTCAGGTCGGTAAGGGTAAGATCCGCGTTATGCATACGCCGGGACATACCAAGGGCTCTGCCTGCTACGTGCTCGGAAACGTCATTTTTTCGGGAGACACCGTGTTTGCACAGGGATACGGTCGTTGCGACTTTTATTCGGGCAGTCCGCAAAGGCTGAACGCGTCGCTTCAAAAGCTCAAAAATCACCTTCAAAAGAACCCCAAAACTATAATCTATCCCGGACACGGCGGTCCGGCGACCCTCTATTCAGCTTTGAATTTTATTTATAACAGTTAAAAGGACGAATTATGGACTACAATTATCTTGCAGAACTGCTCTTCCCGAACGTCACGGCAACGCCGGACGATATGGAGAAAAAATACCCCGTGCGCGATCTGCGCGAGGGAGCGGTCGTTTCGCGTCTTGCCCCCAGCCCGACGGGATACGTTCACCTCGGAAACATACTTCAGGCGATGACGTCCGAGCGTATCTGCCATCTGTCGGACGGAGTTTACTTTTTGCGCGTTGAGGATACCGACCAGAAGCGCGAGGTTCCGGGTGCTGTCAGCGTTCTGCTTGACTCGCTGGCTCATTACAACATACACTTCGACGAGGGCGCGACCGCCGAGGGAGATAGCGGAAGCTACGGACCTTACCGTCAGCGCAGCCGTGCCGAGATATATCACGTTTTTGCCAAGAAGCTGGTCGCCGAGGGTAAGGCGTATCCCTGCTTCTGCACCGAGGACGAGCTGACGGCTATGCGCGAGGCGCAGGAGGTTGAGAAGGTCGATTTCGGTTACTACGGCAAGTGGGCGACCTGGAGAGACCGCCCGATAGAGGATATCAAAGCAAAGCTCGACGCCGGTGAGGCGTGGGTGCTTCGCTTCCGATCGACCGGATCGGTCAGCAACAAGCTCAAGTTCACCGACCTGATCAAGGGAGTTATCGACGTATCCGAGAACGATAAGGATATGGTCCTTCTCAAGTCGGACGGTATACCGACCTATCATTTCGCGCACGCGGTCGACGATCATTTGATGAGAACGACGCACGTCGTTCGCGGAGACGAGTGGTTGGCGTCCTTGCCCTTCCACATTCAGCTTTTTGCGGCTCTTGGCTTCAAGCTCCCGAAGTATGCTCACATCGGTCCGCTTATGATAATGGACGGTAGCTCGAAGCGCAAGATATCCAAGCGTAAGGACCCCGAGTTCGGTCTTATATATTACGCGCAGAACGGCTTTCCGATAAACTCGGTCCGTGAGTATCTGCTCACCGTTCTCAACTCGAATTTCGAGGACTGGAGACGTGCAAACCCCGATCTTCCGCTTGAAAAATTCCCCTTCTCGCTCAAGAAGATGAACCCCGCCGGCTCACTCTTCGATTCTGCAAAGCTCTCGGACGTTTCTAAAAACGTCGTTTCCAAGATGACTGCCGATGAGGTGTACGAGGGACTTTACAAGTGGGCGTCCGAATTTGATCCCGAGTACGCCGCCGAGCTTGACGCTGCTCCCGACTATGCACGCGCCATCGTTTCGATCGGTCGCGGTGGCAAAAAGCCGAGAAAGGACTACGGTA
>JAZKZA010000240.1:0-10204 GCA_045612445.1 Eubacteriales bacterium
CCTGCCCGCCTACCACGACCTGAAAACGACGGTCGGACGCGAAATGGGCGAGAAATTCGGTCGAGACGCGATGGAAGTCACCGACGAGGTGTTCGAGAGTAAGGCGTCGATCGTGTTCGCCGAGGCAGAGAACAGAATGCACACCATAAAGGCGGTCATGGCGGCAACACTGTGAGCTGACAAAGGGTCTTTTACTGGTCAAGATAAGAAATTTGCTCGAAATTTCTCATAATTTCCGAAATTTCGAAAATTTTTTCTATAACCACTTGACAAAATGAATTTTTAGCGGTACAATAAGGTACGCGTATGTGGTAGCTATAGCTATAGCTATGCGCATATCGTACGAACGGGAGTAAATGATCCCGCTTGTGATCGTGATCCTAATTTTAATATGCCCGCTGGACAACGCCTGTACGGATTAGCTTATGCAACCGCGCAAGCGTTGCAAGGCATCCGAACAGCCTTACGCATCTTATGTAGCAAAATGCCGCTTTGCTTGGAGGTGTGAAGGCCTGCGAAGGTCTCGCTCCGGCAAAGCAACCATATAATGGTATGTTTAGTGGTCATTTTGTTAAAAGAGGGGTGTGGGTCGCGAGCATAGGTGCGATCGTCAAACCGTACGTTCAATCATTTTCAAAAATTTTATTTTCGAAAGGAAAGAAACTATCATGAAAAAAATCGTAGCATGGTTGCTCGTGTGTCTCATGATCGTCTCTTCGCTTCCCATTGCGGCACTCGCGGAAGCGCTTGAGGCAAATCAGTGCCCCGGATTCGGAGCTGATCACACTAAAGCCAACTGTGATTATAAGCAGCTGACCTACATCGAAGATTGTATGGTCGGCGGTAACATCGGATACGAGTGTACCGCATGTGGAACCACGTTTGTTGAGTACATCGCCGCCAAGACCGATTGTGCCTGGACCAAGCTTGCAGATGCTATTCCTGCAAACTGCCAGACCGAGGCAACCGGACTTACCCAGAGAGACATCTGCTCTGACTGTGGCAAGACCCGTGGCGGAGAGATTGTCCAGCCCCACACCTGGCTCGATCCTGTCGAGTACGGTGTAGACGGAGACATTTACTACTCCGAGAAGTCCTGTGAGACCTGCGGTAAGACCATCGTTACCGGAGACAAGGACATTACCAGCCTCCAGCACACCTGGAGCACCACTCCCATTCTTGTAAAGATCCCCACCTGCAATGAGCAGGGTAAGGCAAAGTACGTTTGCACCGAGGAAGGATGCGACGAGTATAAGATCGTTACCATCGAGACCATCGATTGCGATAAGGAAACTCTCGTTTTCGTTCCTGCTGTTGCAGAGACCTGCCTCACCGCCGGAAGCGTTGCTTATTATGACTGCGCAGTCTGCGGTGCTAACTGGAATCTTACCAAGACCGAGAAGATCGCTGATGCTGATCTCGTAGTTGAGGCTCTCAACCACGATGCTAAGAAGGCACACAGCGAGCACTACGTAGCTGTTAACGGTTGCGACCTTCGCGTTCACGAGGATGATACCTACTGTGTATACGACTGGGTTAAGACTGATGACGATCACGTTGGAAGCTGCGGCAAGTTTGCAAGAGTTTGCGACCTCTGCGGCGAAACCGTCACTGTTGACATCGACCACAACGTCGAGGACAGCGAGCTGACCACCGTTCAGGCTCCTACCTGCACCGCTACCGGTACCGGTACCAGAGTTTGTAAGTACTGCGGCGAGGATGTCGAGGAGACCATCGACGCTCTCGGCCACGATTACGAGATCGAGTACGTTGCTCCCACTTGTCTTACCGCCGGTAAGGCTTGGCTCACCTGCAAGGCTGAGGGATGCGACCACGAGACCGCTTCCGTTGTTGACGGAAAGGTTGATATCAATGCAGACGGCGAGCTCACCGACGCTGATAAGGTCGGCGGTGCTTACCTGACCTGCGACGATAACGGCGTTATTGCTGCTCTCGGACACACCGCTTATGCTAACGGCACTGAGACCAAGAAGTGCATAGCTGAGGGTGGATACAGAATTTGGGACTGCGGACGCTGCGGAACCGAGCTTATCGAGGATATTGCTGCTACCGGACACGACGTCAAGACTATCGTTGTTGACGGCTGCTGCACCGGTAAGGCTTATACCATTACTTACTGCGCCAACGCTTGGTGCGAGGTTTACTCTGCTGAGGTTCTGACCTCGTATGTTGTTGACGAGGTCGCTTATGACCTGACCAAGGGCTATAACGGTACCGCTATCCTTGATGGAACCGGTATTGCTCACGTTATTTCTGTCACCACCGGTGAGACTGTTGCTCACGCTGTCAGCGGAACTGCTGTCAACTGGAGCTGGGCTGATTACCTTGCTGCTGAGAACAAGACTGAGTTCCTCAATACCAAGTACTGGTTTGCTGCAAATCAGACTGGCGTTAAGGCTATCACTGTTGTTGCACCTTCTTGCACCGAGAAGGGTAAGTGCACCTTCGTTTGCGAACTCTGCGACGAGTACTATGAGTATGAGATCGCCGAGCTCGGTCACGATATGACCGCAGCTGCTGTTATCACCAAGATCGTTGGTGATGACACTGTTGTTGATGCAACCAACCACAAGAGCACTGTCACCTGCACTCGTTGCGATCACTTCGTAGCAGAGAATGTTGCTCACACCTTTGGTGAGGCTATCTCTGTAAATAAGTGCACCAAGTTCACTGTTGAGGGCGTTGAGCTCCCCGCAGGTGTATATACCTACCAGGTCTGCTCTGGCTGCAAGTACGTTAAGTACGACGCAGATGCTGTTGCTGACTTCGTAGATGCAGATCTTTACGACACCCTTGCTGCTGCTGAGGCTCTTCACGGCACTCTGACTCTCAAGGCCGGCCAGACCGTTGTTTGCGCTGCTGATGCAAAGCTTATCTACGTCTGCGCTTCTTGCGAGGCTGAGGTTGCTGTTAAGGCTGCAACTGCACACAACTACAATGTTGAGAACCCCGTTTGTGAGGCTGAGTACACCTGTGTCAACCCCACTTGCGGTCACAAGGAAGTTCTTGTAAACCATGACTTCAGCGGTTCGAAGGTTGCCTTTGTTGCTCCTACCTGCACCGCTGCCGGAAATATTCCCTATACTCCTTGCGCTAACGGATGCGGATACGTTGAGTGCCGCAATGCTGAGGGCAAGAAGATCGTTACCAATACTGCTGCTGATTACGTTCTTGCACAGCTGACCCACGAGGTCGTTGTTCTCGACAAGAACGAGACCGCTACCTGCGAGCTCTTCGCATATACTCACAAGGGTTGTGCAAACTGCTCTGAGGGTGAGATCATCACTGATTTCGTTCTCGGCGAGCATGAGAATGCTGCCGGAGAGAAGTATTCCTCCAAGTGTGATGCTGAGATGAACGACATCACCGATATCGACTGCGTAATTTGCGAGAACGAGCTTCTTGCTGATCACGTCTTCGGTGCTCCCGTCGTTGTTGGCACTACCTGCTACGATGCAGGCTATACTCTTGAGGAGTGCCTTATCTGCGACTTCGAGAAGAAGACCGTTGACGAGGATGCTACCGCTTGCGACCACAACTATGGCGCATGGGTAACCGACACTGACGGTGTTGAGAAGCAGTTCTGCGAGTGGTATGACGGAACTAACTGCACCGCAGTCAGAACCGCTAAGATCGAGTATCTGATCTCTGCTGCTAACAAGAACGGCGGCGAGACCTATGCACAGGGCTCTGTCATCGCTCTGACCCTCAAGGTCAAGAGCAACGGCGCTGCCTTCGCTGCTAACTCGGTTAACATCAACTACGATGCAACCAAGGTCACCTTCATTGGTTGGGAGAACCTGAGCGAGAACTTCGTCGGTCTGTCCGCTTACGGTAACGACAACGGCGAGCTGAACTACGTTTCCGCTTCCAACAACGCTGCTAACGTCACTGTTGACGGTGAGCAGGATCTCGCAGTATTCTACTTCAGAGTCACTGCTGGTGCTTACTGGTATATGGACGCTTTCCGCGGCGGTAATACCAACTTCTTTGTAGACGAGTATGAGACCTTTGCTACAGACAGCAACGCTAACTCCGTCACTGCAGACTTCGGTATGGCTGCAACTCACGGTGAAGTCGTTGAGGTTGAGTGGGATGCATTCCTTGATATCACCGAGGACGGTGTTGTTGATATCAACGATATCGTTACTGCATACCCGATCATCGAGTCTCGTGAGTACGATGCTCGCATCGACGCCAACAAGGATGGCTACATCACCATCGAGGATCTCCAGCTGATCGCTGATTACATTACCGGTAAGGACACTGCTTACGATATCTTTGCTAACGGAATTCCCGCAGTAGAGCTTCCTGCAGAGCGCGTTTAATTCATTGAGCTTATCGCCAAAACTTATTGAGGAGATAAATTAATGAAAAATTATCAGAAAATCATAGTACTTATGCTTCTGGTAGTGAGTGTGTGCTTCTCCGTGATCCTTACGGCTTCGGCCGATGGAACGGTTGATAACCTGACTTTCGCAGTAGAGGCTTCGGCCTCTGCTGTGAAGCCGGGTGACGAATTCACCGTCACGGTAAGCATTGCCAAGAACGACGGATTCTACTTCGGAACTGCTGATCTTATTTACAACAGCGACGTCGTAGAGGTCGTTAGCATTGAAACTCCGTCCACTGCTTTCATTGCCGTTAAGGCGATCGAGGCAACCGTTGCCGGTTCGGACGCTGTTGCTATCACTATCGGAACTTGGGAGAATGCACAGAAGGCTCTCAGCGAAGAGACCATTAAAAATGCAACTCTTATGACGGCAACCGATACTGTCGTTGTCGTTAAGTTCAAGGCTCTTGCAACCGTCGATGCCGATAGCGTTGCTACTCTGAGCCTCGTTGCCACTAAGGCACACATTCAGGGCGTTTCTGCCGACGGCAAGCGCGCTAACTACGATTACGTTATTAACGGAAGCAAGGACGGTAGCACCCCTGCCACCGATACCGTTAATATCGTTGCTGCAAATCATCAGCACACCATGGAGGTAGTTGAGGATGAGTGCATTCCCGCAACCTGTACCGAGGACGGTCTGACTGTTTCGATCTGCTCCTTCTGCTTCGAGAAGCAGACTGCAGCTGTTGAGAAGCTTGGACACGAAGAGGTTCAGCATGCAGGTGGTGCTCCTTCTTGCGACATCAACGGCTGGAATGATTATATCACCTGCTTGAGATGTGACTATTCCTCTTATGAGGAGACTCCTGCCGCAGGACACACTGTCGAGGTTATCCCCGCTGTTCCTGCTACTTGGAACCAAGACGGTCTGACCGAGGGAGCTAAGTGCTCCGTTTGCGGACAGATCCTCACCGCTCAGGAGGTCGTTCCCGCAACCGGTATGCCGGTTTGGGCTATCATTCTGATCGTTATCGGTGGAGTCGTTGTTGCTGCCGGAGTCGTTCTGCTCGTTATGTTTGCTACGGGCAAGATCGGCAAGAAAAAGAATTAATCAAATAGTTTCTTTCATAAGGGAATCGCTTAGGTGATTCCCTTATTTTTGTGATAGCTTGACAAATCAAAAACACCCGCGCACTACGGTGCGCGGGTGTTTTACGTTTATTTTATAAAACTTAGTTCTTCTTGATCAGCGAAAGAAGGGTGTTGTCGCCGAATGCCTTGTTCCAGTCACGCTCAAATCCTTCGATGGACGAGGTGGAGGTGGGATGAGCGGCGAGCAGCTTCATAACGTCGGGAGCGACGGTTGCGGTCTCGGCACCGGCAAGTGCGGTGTCAAGGACCTGCTTTGCGGTCTTGAAGCTGGCGGCAAGGATCTCGGTGCTGTATCCGGCATTCGCAAAAATGTCTGCAATGTCGGCAACCGTTCCTATACCGTCTGCCATGATGTTCTCAAGTCTCGAAACGTAGGGCGCAACGTAGCTTGCACCGGCCTCGGCGGCGAGCATTGCCTGGGTTGCGGTCAGAATAGCGGTCTCGGTAACTCCGATACCGTCCTCTGCGAGCTTTTTGGTGACCTTGAGCCCAAGGTCCGAAACGGGAACCTTTACGAAGGTGTTCTCTCCCAGAAGCTCAACGATGGCGTGTGCCTCGGCAACCATACCCTCAAAGGTGGATTCGGTGACCTGAACGTGGAGCTGCTTATCCTTACCGATGATGTTGCGGATCTCGAGCAGCTTTGCAACGATATCTCCGCCCTCACGCGAAAGAATGGTCGGATTGGTGGTAACGCCGACGAGCGGATAGTTTTCGTTGAAGTAACGAATGTCGGCAACGTTTGCGGTGTCCAGCAAAAGTTTCATTTTCTATATCTCCTCATAAATAATTTATTATTGCTTTAGCGGCAAGGGCTTCGAGAAGCTCCTCTCCGTGCGAGATCGAATATTCTTTATCCTGTGTCAATTCGGTCAGGGCGCGTATCTCGTCAACGCCGACCTTTTTCATTTCGTCAGCGCCTTCGCCCTTTATTCCGACAAGTGCCAGGACGGGTATCCCTTTATTCATTGCCGCGTTTGCAACACCCGAAATGGCTTTGCCGTACGCGCTTTGTCGGTCTATCTTGCCTTCGCCGGTGATGACCAGCGAAACGCCGTCTAATTTTTTCTCATAACCGATGACCTCAAGCACCGAGTCGATTCCCGAGCGCACCTCAGCACCGAAAAGCGCTACTAACGGAAAGCCGACGCCTCCGCCGGCACCCGTTCCGGGACAGGACGAAGCGTCGTTACCGATCAGCTTTGCCATACGGTCGGCATAATTTTTCATACCGTGCTCAAGGCGCTCGAGCATTGCATCGTCAGCGCCCTTCTGTCTGCCGTAAACGTAGGTAGCTCCGCGTTCTCCGCAGAGAGGATTGTTCACGTCGCAGGCAAGGGTGAATTTCGTTTCGAAAAGTCTTTTATCGACCGAGCTGACGTCGATCGACGTAATGCGCGCCATATCTTTTGCGCGAACGTCCGAGATAGGTTCGTCGCCCGAATAGAAGCGAGCACCGAGGGCTTCGAGCATGCCGACGCCACCGTCGTTACTGCCGCTTCCACCGACTGTGAGCATTATCTCACGACAACCTCGGTCAAGCGCTGAGAGGATCATAAGACCAACGCCTACTGTGGTGGACTTTTCGGGGTCGCGTTCATTTTTTGGTACAGTACCAAGACCCGCGGCACGCGACATTTCTATTATTGCGCGACCGTCGACGATACCGTACTCGGCGTCAAGTCGACGTCCATCGGTTGCGGCGGATACGACGCTGTAACGGTCGGTCTCGGTAGTGAGTACGTCAAGCGTTCCTTCTCCGCCGTCGGCTATGGGAAGCTCTGATATGACGGCATCGGGACAGATCGCCCTGACACCGCGAGCTATTGCAGCTGCCGCCGCACGGGCATCAACGCTGCCCTTGAACGAGTCCGGCGAGATCAAAACTTTAAACATGGTTTCCTCACATATGACAATTTGCTTTTCGTCGAAATTACACACATAAGAATTATAACATCGAGAGCAAAAATAGTCAAGAGCTTTGCTGTAAAAAGGGAAGAGCGAAAGCGAAAAATGTAAGCGTGAGTGTTGACACGGAGGGTTTTGTATGTTATAATACGAAAAGGAAAAAGCAGGTAGCCCGGTTTTCTGAAAAAGGAACGTCGGAACTGTACTTCACACTATAACGTTAAGGAAAAAAGATGAAAAAAATACTGTGCTTTATTATTGCGGTGCTGATGATTGCAACGACGCTTGTTTCGTGCAACACCACAGGCGATACTACCGATACTACCGCGGCCGACACTACTGCCGAGGATACTACTACGGCTGACACGACCACTCAGCAGCAGAGTGGCGAAAACAAACCCACCGGCGAGCCGGCTGACATTAAGCTTATGACCTTCAACCTTCGTTCTTCGGACAAGGACGAGACTAGAACCGCAAACGCGCTCACTATCCTTACGGAAAATCAGATGGACGTTTTTTGCTTCCAGGAATGCGATACATGGATGACTGATCTTAACGTGAATTTGATCGCAAGAGGATATAAGCTCGCTCAGGGTACGAAGGTGACTCTTGAGGAGCCTGATGGCGCGATATATTATAACGAATCGGTACTGAAGCATATAAAGAGCGGATTTTGGCAGCTTATGAAGAAGGGTGATACTGTTGGCGGACCCGACGGACCGGCATCCAGACATACCATATACTGTACCTATGCCGTTCTTGAACATATAGAGACCGGAAAGCAGTTTGTTGTTTTGAACGCTCACCTTGATTACGGCAGCGATCCCGCCGTAAGAACAGCTCAGGCGGAAAAGATATTTGAGAAGATAGATTCGCAACTTACCAAGTATAAGGACCTTCCGAAGATCCTTTGCGGAGATATGAACGTAGACTACAACTCCGGAAATAACGGAGATGGTACGTATTTCCACCCCACCGAGAGCACCTTTAACGTTTTGAACGACGGAGTTCGCTTCAAGTGGGCAAAGGAGTTTGACGGAGTTGAGTTTATTACCGAGAATATGCCTAAATTCAAATGGTATTCCGGTGAGCCGTATACCCTTATCAACAACGCCTACAGACAGGACTACCCGAACGACGGAACCGCAGAGGATTACACCAGCGGTATGGATAAGCGTATAATAGACTTCGTGTTCGTCACGCCGGACGGTTCGGTCACGCCGAAGACCTACGAGGTGCTTTACCGTAACTTTGCGGCGAAGGAAGGATATTGGAGATACGCCTCGGATCATATGCCGATTATCTGCGAGATGACTATAAACTAAAAATATAAAATTAAAATCAGGAGAAAAAACAATGGAATTCAAAGTATTTCAGAAAGAGCTTGAGCTTCAGTCGAGAGGCTGGATCCCCACCTTCCACGACGTTTCCAAGGAGGTAATCGAGATCGTTAAGGCATCGGGAATAAAGAACGGAACCTGCTGCGTTGCATCCCACCACACGACCTGCTCGGTCATGGTACAGGAGTGCTCGCACGACATCGATTCTTTTGACCTTGAGTTCCTTCAGCACGACCTGCTCGACATCATGAGAAAGCTCGTCCCCGATTTCAAGGAGGAGCATCAGTACCGTCCCCCCGGCCCGATCCACTCGCAGTTCGGCAGATACGTAAACGAGCCCGGTGACTACACCAGCATGAACACCGACGGACACCTCCGTTCGGTACTTTTCGGTAGAAGCGAGACCCTCACCATCAAGGACGGCGTTCTTGACGGAGGTGAGTTCGCTCACATATACTTCGTTGACTGGGATCAGGTCAGAGCCCGTCACAGACAGCTGAACATCACCGTTATGGGAACCACCGAGGACGTTGGTGACCGCAAGTGGAACGACGGTAAGACTGTCGACACCGGACACAAGTTCCTCCCCGAGGAGAAGGCGTACGACGTACACTTCGATCTTCAGCAGAAGAGATAAACAACAATATAATTAAAGGGAAGGGCCGGGGCGCGATCTTAGGCCCTTCCCTAATATACTATTAAGGAAGAAATCACGATGAAGGATAAATTGTTTCTTGGAATAGATATTGGAACGACGTCGCTCAAGGCGGCGGTCTTCGATATGACCGGTAAGAGACGCGCTATGAGATGTGTCGATTATACTCTGGATACCGATGCGACCACCGGTTTTATCGAGTTTGACGCTGACAAATACGTTTCGATGTGCCGCGATGTCATAGCGTCGCTCAAGGAAGAGTGCGGAGAGATCGAGGCGTTCGCCATCGATACGCAGGGCGAGACTATGATACTGACCGACGCCGACGGTAAGCCGCTCTGCCCCGCAATCGTCTGGCTGGACAACCGTGCCACCGCCGAGGCGGACGAGATCAAGGACTGCTTCGGCAGGGAAAAGGTCTATAACGTCACGGGTCAGCCCGAGATAACGGCAACCTGGCCGGCGGCAAAGCTCATGTGGGTCAAAAAGAACCGCCCCGAGGTCTTTGCAAAGACCAAAAAGATATTTATGCTCGAGGATTGGGTGATGTATAGTCTTACGGGCGAGTTCGTCACCGAGCCTACGATACAGTCCTCCACCATCTATTTCGACATCCGGAATTCCGTGTGGTGGGATGAGATGCTGGATTTTGTCGGCGTATCAAAATGCCAGCTGCCTGAGCTTCTCGACAGCGGCGTCGTAGTCGGCGAATACGAGGGCATCAAGGTCGTTACTTCCGCAATGGATCAGGTGGCAGGTGCCATCGGTGCCGGTGTGGTCGAAAAAGGTATC
>JAZKZA010000241.1:0-3119 GCA_045612445.1 Eubacteriales bacterium
CTGCGATGGTGATGGTGTAGCGTTGCTTCATATCTGCATCCTTTCCTTTGTCGGGTGCTTTCAAGGTTTTGAAAACAAAATCGTCAAAAACCTTGTAAAAAAGACAAATGTGTAGTATAATTAGCGTAGTTGTTTGACCACGCAGCTCTCTATCATTATTATAATACAAAACCGCGCTTTTGGAAAGACCTTTTTACAATTATTTTTCGCCCCGTGCGAATTTTTTTCGAAGGCGCCGACAATACAAAGAAGGAAACCGAAATATGGGACTTTTTTCAAACTGCCGCCGCGTCGTCGTCAAGGTCGGCTCGGCAACACTCACACACGAAAGCGGTCAGCTCAATCTGCGCCGCGTTGAAGAAATAGTAAAGATACTTGCCGATCTGAAGAACTCGGGCAAGGAGGTCGTTCTGGTCAGCTCGGGAGCCGTCTCGGCGGGCGTTGCCAAGCTGGGGCTGGAGAGAAGACCGTCCGACACCGCGGGCAAGCAGGCGACCGCCGCCGTCGGTCAGTCCGAGCTGATCAAGCTCTACTCTCGCTTTTTCTCGGACTACGGCATAACCGTCGGTCAGATACTTATGACCCGCGACGTTTTTGAGAGCGACGAGAGACGAAGCAACGCCGAGAACACCTTTTCGGCCCTGCTCTCGATGGGCTGCGTTCCGGTCGTTAACGAGAACGACTCGGTCGCCACGCACGAGCTGAACTTCGGCGGAAACGACTACCTTTCGGCGTACGTTGCACTGGTCTGCCACGCCGACATTCTGCTCAATCTCTCCGACGTTGACGGTCTTTACGACCGCGACCCCCGCCGTCACCCCGACGCCAAGTTTATCGAGCGCGTTGAGGATATAGACGAGGTCATGCATCTTGCCGGCGGCGTTGGAACCGAGCGCGGTACGGGCGGTATGTACGCCAAGCTGGATGCCGCCAAGCTTGTCACCGAGAGAGGAATACCGATGTTCATAATGAACGGACAGAAGCCCGAGCTGATCTACGAGCTGCTCGACGGACGTCACGTCGGTACTTATTTTACCGCTAAATGACCGATCGCGAGCGTATGACCGCCGCAGTTGAGGGGTTGCGGGAGCTTTATCCCGATGCCGCCTGCTCGCTGGAGTACGGCGGTGAGCCTTGGCGACTGCTGGTTATGGGACGGCTGTCGGCACAGTGCACCGACGCGCGGGTAAATATCGTCTGTCGCGAGCTTTTCGAGGAGTACCCGACTCCTCGCGCCCTTGCCGATGCCCCGATCGAGCAGATCGAGCGCATCGTCCGACCCTGCGGGCTCTACCGCGTCAAGGCGTCGGATATAAAGGAGGAGTGCCGACTGCTCTGTGACGAGTTCGGGGGAGTTCTGCCGGACACGATGGAAAATCTTTTGCGCTTTCCCGGCGTGGGACGGAAGATCGCAAACCTTTTGCTGGGCGACGTCTACCGCAAGGGCGGGGTAGTGACCGACACACACTGTATCCGTATCTGCGGACGGCTGGGATTTTACCCGACCGAGCTGCGCGACCCGAGACGGGTCGAGCGGATACTGACACCGCTGATAGACCAAGCGGAGCAGAGCGACTTTTGCCACCGACTGGTGCTTTTCGGACGCGACGTTTGTACGGCGCGCGCCCCAAAATGTGACGCTTGTCGGCTGAGAGGTATTTGTAAATTTGGGAACGAATAAAGCGAGCTAAAACATAGGACAGAGACGATTTTTACGGTCTCTGTCCTTTTTATACAGTTATAAATTATGTTTTACTATCATCAACGTTTTTTATTTGTTTTTTGGGCTCAAATTTAGGAAAACAGAGCAAATAGTAGTCGCACTCGTCGCAGCAACACTCAAAGCCCTGCTCGCCGTTTCCAAGACAAACGGTCGGTTCACCGGGCATCAGCTCCACGCCGGTTATATCTATTACCTTTTTTGGAATTTCCTTGCCCATGCTTCCTCCGTCAATCTGCAAAAATAAAAAGGTGCGCGACCGAAGCCGCGCACCGAAAAACGCCAACTCCGATTGTCGCCAAACAAAACTTAAGAAGCACAAAGAAAACTCCTTGTTACTACCAAAAGTGGAATTTGCGTTTTTACCAAATTCAAAGTGGTAGCAAACAAGAACAGGAAACAAAACTCCCTAAAAACAGAGAGCCTTCTTCAATGCTTCAATATTAAGTTTTGTTTGGCACGAATATTATATCACATTTTTTGCGATTTGTAAATATATTAGGCGTGGTTTTATAAAAGCAGAAAACAAAAAGCCTCCCTCGCGCTCGCAGGGACGAGCCGTCCCGACTGTCGGTCGTCGGTCGCGTTTTTTGTTTGCTTTCCTTCACTCAAAGTCGTCGATTGACAAACCGCACCTTTTGTGTTATATTTAATACGTCTTGCGAAAGGGGGTGGAGTTACGTGATCGACAAGGCATATCTTGAGATAAGCAATATCTGCAATCTGAGCTGCTCGTTCTGTCACGGTACGGCGCGTAAAAAGCACGCTATGTCGGTCGAGGAGTTTGAACGGTTGACCGATCGGTTGGTCGGTCGGGTTAAGTTTTTATACTTTCACCTGCTCGGCGAGCCGCTTTTGCACCCCGACTTTCCCGCTTTCGTTGAGCGCGCTTGGGAAAAGGGGTTTTATCCCATACTGACAACCAACGGCTCACTGCTGTCCCGACGCGCTGACGAGCTTTTCGAGGGTCGACGGCTGCCGTACAAGGTCAGTATATCCCTGCACGCCCCTGCCGCAAACGACGCCTTTGCCGACCCCGCGTATTTTGACGGGTGTATCGACTTCGCACGTCGCGCCGCCGAGCGCGGTTGTATAACCGTTCTGCGGCTCTGGAATATCGGCGGGGAGGGGGAGAGCGAGAACGACGCCATACTCGACCGACTTCATCGGGCGTTTCCCGACGAGTGGTCGAGCTCACACCGCAGCAGTTTTCGTCTTGCGAACTACGTGTTTTTGGAGTGGGGCGAGCATTTTGACTGGCCGGATATGTCCTGCCCCGAGGCA
This sequence comes from Eubacteriales bacterium, assembly GCA_045612445.1. GTDB lineage: Bacteria > Bacillota > Clostridia > Oscillospirales > CAG-272 > RGIG3994. The sequence goes on from JAZKZA010000241.1 coordinate 3,005, forward strand.
GGTGAGGACGCCGACGCCTTTTGCTACGGACTTCGAAATCAGATCGGTGTGTTGTGCGACGGACGGGTCGTTCCGTGCTGTCTCGACGCCGACGGCGTTATGACTCTGGGAAACC
>JAZKZA010000242.1:0-2849 GCA_045612445.1 Eubacteriales bacterium
CGACTTTGCCGCTTGCCGTGCCGAGGCGTCGGTGTTAAGGAGTGAGCTGCTCGCCGTGAAGGTCGCCGCCATCGAGCCGACCGACGGAGACGTTTGTCTTGTCGAAAACGGTCTTTCGGGTGACGAACTCAGAAAATTTGCCCTCGCCGCAGCCGAAAGGTGCAAAGGTATCTGCGCGGTCTTTTCGGGCGACGAGCCTTTATATAACTATGTTATAGTCAGTCGAAGCGTTCCGCTTCGCGCCTATTCGCGCGAGCTTAACGCCGCGCTCAACGGTCGGGGCGGCGGCTCTGACGAGATGCTGCAGGGCAGGGTCAACTGCTCGGTGGCGACAATAAAGGAGTTTTTTGCAAGTGGCAAACGTAATTGATTATCTTCAGTGGAGAGGAGACCTGACCTTCACGCAGTCGTCGCTCAACGAGGTCGACAGCGTGCTTTTCGTCTTCCTTTCCTACTTCGATCTTGAAGGGATAATACCGACCGACCCCGAAAACGAGTCGATAAGTCTGCGAGAGGCTATAATGCTTGAGCGTATGCATCACGTCGACCGCCCTTTTTACGGAGGAGCGATGATCCCAAGCGCGGATATCCAGCTTATGGCGAGAATGATGTCGCGCTCGGCGCGCTTTGCAAACGTCCGCGTTACGGGGTTGGTCAGCGAGACAGACCAAGAGCGCGAGATGCAGTTCTCGGCGTACACCGCGCTTCTTGACGATGGCAGCATATTCGTATCCTTCAAGGGAACTGACGACACTCTGGTCGGCTGGAAGGAGGACATGAATATGTCCTTTGCCGACGAGGTACCGGGTCAGCGTTGGGCTGTCGAGTATCTCAATTATATAGGCTCGGTGACCGAGGGCGGCATACGTATCGGCGGCCACAGCAAGGGAGGAAACCTTGCGGTATATGCCGCGGCAAAATGTAATCCCGAGGTGCAGTCGCGCATAATACGTGTTTATAACAACGACGGACCGGGATTCACGAGCGAGTTTCTCGCTTCAAGTGAGTATTTGAGCATCAAGGAGCGAGTTTTGAAGCTCGTGCCGCAGGAGTCGGTCGTCGGGATGCTGCTCGGTAACGACGATAACTATACCGTTATCAGAAGTGCGCGGTCCGGCGTTATCCAGCATAACTGCTATCTTTGGGAGGTCAACGGTCGGCACTTTGTTCGACACGGAACGTTGACGAAAAAATCTCTTGAATTAAGTCGTGTGCTTAACCATTGGATATCGGATAAGGACTCGCAGACCCGCCGCGAGCTGACCGACGCCGTATACGCGATACTTACGTCGTCTGACGCCAAGACCCTTACCGACCTTGCCCGAGACCGATCGGCGTTGTGGCGCGCCCTTACAAAGGTCGATCCAAAGAAGAGAGATATGGTGTTCCGTGCGCTGATCGAGCTTCTCAGCGATATAGTTCGCATCAGCGTTCCGTTGCCGCCCAAAAAGAGGGAGGCGGACAAATCGAGCAGAGAGGTTGACAACCGTTGATCGTTATGGTAAGATATAAACAACGTACATTTTAAGAGGAGGACGATATGTATAAGGAGATCAAGAGAAATTTCGGTTTTGGCTGTATGCGCTTGCCGATGAAGGACGGAGAGGTCGATACCGTCGAGGTCAACCGTATGGTCGACGCCTTTATAAATGCGGGCTTTAACTATTTTGATACTGCACACGGATATATAGACGGTAAGAGCGAGATGGCGGTCAAGGAGTGCCTGACCGACCGATACGACAGAAGTCAGTACGTTTTGGCAAACAAGCTTTCGGATTGGTTCTTCAAGTCGGAGGAGGAGGTTCGTCCCCTTTTTGAGCAGCAGCTCCGGATCTGCGGAGTTGACTACTTTGACTTTTATCTTTTTCATGCACTAAACAGAAAATCCTATGAAAAGCATAAGAGCTGTAAGTCCTTTGAGACGGTGAGCGAGCTTCACCGAGAGGGAAAGGTCAAGCATATCGCGATGTCCTTCCACGATACGGCGGATATCCTGGATATGATACTGACCGAGCAGCCGCAGATAGAGGCGGTCCAGCTTCAGATAAACTATCTCGATTACGACGATCCCGGAGTTCAAAGTAAGAAGTGCTATGACGTTGCCGTAAAGCACGGTAAAAAGGTCATAGTTATGGAGCCTGTTAAGGGAGGAGCGCTGGTAAATCTTCCGCCTGCTGCGATCTCCGAGTTTGAAGCTCTCGGCGATGCCGCACCGGTCTCTTACGCCTTGAGATATGCGGCGAGCTTTCCCGAAGTGTTCATGGTGCTTTCGGGAATGGGAAGCATGGAGATGATGGAATCAAACGTAAAGACGATGTATCCCTTCGTTCCGCTCAGCCAAAAGGAGCTTGAGACCACCGATCGCGTCAGAGAGATCATTCGCAAGTACAAGCAGATACCCTGCACCAAGTGCAGATACTGCGCCGAGGTCTGCCCGAAGAACGTTCCGATAGCCGACCTTTTTGCGACCTATAACGAGTATGCGCTGGCGCACGCCACTAAAAAGGAAACGCTCGGCAAGCTTGGCGAGTTTGAGGTCAAGGCGACCGATTGTATCGAGTGCGGCGCTTGCGAGGGCATCTGTCCGCAGAATATTGAGATAAGAGAAAAGCTTAAAATGCTTGGTAAAATGTAAAAAAAGCACCCCCACAGGGGGTGCTTTTTTTATTCGTCGCTTTCCTCGTACGCCGAGATGCCGCGAAGTCTGCCGACCTCCTTGAAGCCGTCGATCCCGCCACGCTGTATCGCGCCGAAGATGCGGTATCGAAGTCCGCGGTGCTGCCTGTCAAGGTCAAACAGCATTCGTTTGATCTGCTCGCGCTGGGTGTTTCCGTCGGCGGGGCAGGTGG
>JAZKZA010000243.1:0-9381 GCA_045612445.1 Eubacteriales bacterium
CACCGTCATACGTTATATTTATTCTTGCAACCACCGAGCAGCATAAGCTGCCCGCAACAATCATATCCCGTTGTCAGCGCTTTGAGTTCAAGCGCATCTCGACCGAAAGGCTCTCGGCTCGTATCGAGCTCATTGCCCGCGAGGAAGGAATAAAGCTTACTGCCGACGCCTCTCACCTCATCGCGCGACTTTCGCAGGGCGGAATGAGAGACGCTATCAGCCTGCTTGAGCTTTGCTCGGGTGGAGATAAGGAGATAAGCGCCGAGCTGGTCAACGAAACCGTCGGAAGCACCGGTCGCGAACGTACCGCCTGCGTGGCATCGGCGGTCGCTCACAAGGACTACGATACTATCTTTGACGAGATCGCAGAGCTTGTTCGTTCTTCAAAAAGCATGACCGTATTCTGGGAGGATATGATCTCCTTCTGGAGAGATATGCTGATCTTCAAGACCACGCCTGACGCGGCAAAGTATCTTGACCTGACCGACAGCGAAACGTCGGCGCTCTCCGATATAGCTTCGTATTTTACCCGAGAGACCCTGCTCTGGCACTGCCGTCTGCTTGACGATGCGCTCATCAAGATGAACCGTTCAGCGACCACGGCAAGAATGACCGCCGAGCTGACCCTGCTTCGTATGTGCGACGAGCGTCTGAACAGCGGTAACGACTCCCTGCTCTCCCGCATCTCAAAGCTTGAGGAGCGTCTGTCAAGCGGATCGGTCGAGGTGAAGGTCGAAAGTCCTGTAACGAGTGCACCCGAGAAGAAAAAGGCAGAAAACAAGCCCCGCAAGCCCGAGGTCAAACCTACCGAGTCAACGGTCGATGTAAAGAAAGAAGTCCCCGCCCCCACACCGATAGTAGCGATAGGTAACACCGCAGGCAAGCGAGTTCTCCGACCCTTGCGCTGCTGGGCAGAGGTGCTGGACGATCTTTCAGTCCTCGATATGGTCGCGTGGATAGACTTGAACGGAACTAAAGCGTTTTATGACGAAAACGACGCGTGCGTCGTCGTGTTTGATAATAATTTTATGCTCGAACGAGCAAACACTCCCGACATAAAGAACCGTATCTCCGATCTGATAGCTCAACAGACCGACAAGCGCGTACCCGTAAGCTTCGAATTCATCGAGGATAATGGTGATAACGACACGGTCTTTGACGAGCTTTTAGACAATTTTTAATTGAAAGGATCAAATCACAATGAGAGCAAATATTCCGAAGGGCATGGGCGGCGGCCCGCAAAACATGAGCGCAATGATCCGCCAGGCGCAGAAGATGCAGGAGGATATGGAGGCGCTTCAGGCAGACCTCGACGAGAGAGAGTACGACGTTTCTGCCGGTGGCGGAATGGTCAAGCTGAAGATAAACGGTAAGCGCGAGGTCCTGTCGATAGACATCTCGCCCGACATCGTTGATCCCGACGTCGTTGAAACGCTCGCCGATATAATCACGGCTGCTATCAACGAGGGCATCAAGCGCGTTGACGATACCAACGCCGCTGAAATGTCCAAGGTCACGGGAAGCATGGGCGGTCTCGGTCTGCCCAGTATGTTCTGATAATGGCTGAATATATCGAATCCTTGCAAAGACTTGCCGAGCAGTTCGGTCGCCTTCCCGGCGTCGGACGTAAGTCGGCGATGCGAATGGCGTACGCCGTTCTCGAGCTTTCTGAGGAGAACGTTGCCGCTTTTGCAAACGCCATCACCGAGGCAAAGGCAAAAATACATCTCTGTCCCGTCTGTAAAAACCTGACAGACCGAGAAAAATGCTCGATCTGCTCGGATCCCACCCGTGATGAGGGGGTTATATGCGTCGTTGAAGACCCGAAGGACGTCGTATCCTTTGAAAAGGTCCGCGAGTTTCACGGAGTTTATCACGTTCTGCACGGCGAGATATCGCCGGTCAACGGCGTCACGCCCGATAAGCTCTATATCCGCGAGCTGCTCGAAAGGATAGGCGAGGGCAACGTGCGCGAGCTTATCGTTGCAACCAACCCGACCGTTGAGGGCGAGGCTACGGCCATGTATATTGCAAGACTGGTCAAGCCGCTGGGCATCAAGGTCTCGCGTTTGGCTTACGGTATGCCGGTCGGCGGAGATCTTGAGTACGCCGACGAGGTAACACTTTTCCGCGCCCTTGAAGGACGCCGCGATTTCTAAAATTATTTTAAAAATAAAAAATTAGGAGTACGTTATGGGTAAGAACAAGAAAAAAAGCAGCTTCGTTGCAGACTTCAAAAAATTCATTGCCAAGGGTAACATTATCGACATGGCTGTCGGTGTCGTTATCGGCGGCGCATTCGGTAAGATCGTTACCGGTCTCGTCAACTACATAATCAATCCTTTCGTTGCTATCTTTTTGCAGAAGGGCGGGCTTGACGAGCTCAAGACCATTATCCAGCCGGCAGTTGCAGCGGGTGAGACCTATCTCGATCGCTTTACCGGAAAAGCCGCGATTGCAACCGAGGATATCTCGGAGATCGCTATTCTCTGGGGCACTTGGATCCAGACCATCATCGACTTTTTGATCGTGGCTCTTTGTATCTTCATCGTCCTTCGCGTGATAATAAAGATAAAAGAGAAGCTGAACGCCAAAGAGATCGAAGAAGCCGCAGCAAAAGCAGCCGAAGACAAAGCAAAGGCAGATGCCGAGAAGGCAGCCGCCGCCGAAAAGGCAGCCGCTCTTGCCGCAAGACAGGCTCAGATCGAGGAAAGCCTGCTCAACCAGGAAAAGCTCCTTGGCGAGATCTGCGAGATAATGAAGAACAAATAAGCAAATAAAAAAAGCAACCGCCCTCGGGCGGTTGCCTTTTTGTTGTTAAAAGTCTTTGTCGGTAATTTCCTTGTAGACCGCGCCGGTAGCCTTTCCGGCAACGAAGGTCACAACGATTCCCTTTACGGTCTCGCCGGCTTCGATCTTTGCCTTAAGATCCTCACGCGTCTTGCAGCCGTCGACCGCGATAACAAAACCGGTCTCCAGGGGGGTAACGTCGATAGCAATCTCTCCAAGATCCTCGAGGACCTGCTTGTAAGTAACGTACTCACCCTTCTCTGCCGCATCATTAATCTTATCGGCATAAGCCTGAGATACGTTGCTACACGAAGCCAAAAGCGCCCCGATAAGAACGATTACCAAAAGCATGCTGACAATTCTAACTGTTTTTCTCATAACTTAAACCTCCATAAATTTAGTTTATTACATTCTATCACTTTTTTTCGATCTTGTCAACAATCTTTTAACCGGTCATACTTCCCCGCTTTTCGCTATATAATAGAAAAAAAGCGGGGGGATTAACCACTATGCCAACCGAAAACTATTCACAAAAGCTAATGTTTGACGGTGCTCCGTTACTCTCCGTTACTCTACGTGTGCAAATCACGCCTCACGAGCCGATAAACGCTTTTTTATCCGAGCTGGCGAGACGAGCCGAAGCGTGGTGTAAGAACGTACTTTTCGACGCCCTATGCGCTGATTTTTCTGTCGATCCCGACCCAAAACGACGGTTTCACCATCGCTCGTTTTATGAGCTGGAGATAACCCTTTTGTCCGAAACCGAGCTATCTATAAACGCCTCGCTAAAAACGCCGAAGACTCGCTTGAGTCACAATGAAACGCTCACCTTCGACCCGGTGTCCGGCTTTATCCTGCCGCCGAAGCGTGCGAGAAAAAGCAAAAAATAACCGCTAATTTATTTTTTGCTTCTAAATAGATTTAAGCCAAGCCAAAACACCGCTATGCAAACGGCAGACCCGGTTACAAGGTTCATTATCACGATCTCGGTCGCAGTCATTCCTTCAAACGAAACCAGCATCGAGCGTTGCAGCGTGAATATCGACACCAAAGCGGCCGCAAACGAAACGGTATTGAGCGCCCTGTCTCTTGCGCTCTTTCGTCCCCGCAGTTTTATAAGCTTGATAGCGGCAAGAGTTATCTTGGTAAAGGCGTAAAGGGCTATCGCTATCATAACTATCTCGTGAAAAACGATACCCCTATCTCGCACGACCGAAAGCACCACCGTTCCAAAAAGCGGTAACGACAATATCATCAGCATAACGCCGGTAAGCTTGGTAATGACCTCGGGACTCGTTCTGACCCGAAGAACGAAAAACCGAGCGAAGCTCAAAAGCAGGTAATATACTCCCACCGTTAAAAGCCACCATGACCCCGACGTGATCCCCAAAATAAGATGATATGCGCTGAATGCAAGGTTAAACACCAAGCCGACAGCTGCGATCTTTATCCCTCTATCCATTTATAGTCATATCGCCCAGCACGCAATCGGTGATCACCTTGATAACGGTGTTCATATCCTCCGCGCAATCCTTTTCAAGCCACTCCATCACGACGGCATAAACCCCGGTCAGATAGAACTTCATGACAAAGCCTCTCTCCCTTTCCGGAACGCCAAAGCGAGCAAGAATAGGATTGAATATCTGAGTGAACATTCTGCCATACACTTCATCCATGTTCATAGAATTGAATTGCTTGATAGCCACCTTGAAAATACGTTGATTTTCTCTGATAAAGTTCAGATATGGGGTCAGATATTCGGCGGTTATGAAGACCAGTTGCTTTTTCTCGCAATTTTCAAATCTCTCGTATATACCCTTCTTATCGATAGAATAATACGAAAAATGCTTGTCGAGGATATATCGTGTGGTTTCATTTAACAGGTCGGCGGTATTTTCGTAATGAAGATAAAAGGTGGAGCGATTAACGCCCGCCGTATCGCAGATCTCCTTGATGGTAATATAGGCAAAATCCTTCTTTTCAAGAAGAGTTATGAGGGCTTCGTCCATTTTTCTTGCCGTATTAAAATATTTGCTTTCATTCTTGTTCATAAGACGCCCTCCGTCAAGATTTATTTTCCTTCGCTTATCTCTCTTGCAAGCTCAACTATCTCGTAAGCGTATTTCCTCTTGCCCCTCTCAAGCAGCTTCTTGTATATCGGATAGTTGATGCCCGTACAGGTAAATCCGATAATTCCAATGACGATACCAAGAAGAGTCAGCGGCAGGGTTCCGCCTATGACCTGCATAGACAGGCACATTCCGGTTCCTGCAACAAGTGTGGAAATTATACCGAAGGTATAGGTGAAAACGGTTGCCGGTCTTTTTGCTTTGGCGTCAAGCTTGCGAAGCGCCACGATCTTCGAGTTACCCTTTGGCGCATACTCCTTTGCAATTGATTCGGCGTAAATTTTGTCTGTGTTCATTTTATTTCTCCTTTTAGGCTTTATTGTGCCTTTATTATATCAGCCCAAAAAGAAAATCGGAACAACACATTATATAGAATGTGTTGTTTTCTGCTCTCAAAACATAAAAAAGCACGGGAAACGCCGAAACGCTCTCGTGCTTTTTGGTTACACCACGACCGCGCGGTGTGAATAGGTTATTATCGGGATCAGGTCGACCGCCGCCGTCAGCTCAAAAAGACGGGCGCAGACCGGATTCTCGGTGTAAAAATGACCTGCGGCAATAAGTGTCATACCGGTGTCGGGAGCGTCGGTCATAAAATTATGCTTGATCTCACCGCTGACGAAGGCATCAACGCCCTCGGCAAGAGCCTCAGCAACCATTGACGACGCCGCACCGCCAACCACGGCAACACGTTTGATCGGTCTGCCCGCGTCGGCATACTCAACGTACGGCGCGCCAAGCGTGTTCTTGACCGTTACGGCAAGCTCCTCGGCACTCATTTCCCCGTCAAGCTCTCCTATGCGACCAAGACCCTTTTCTCCGAAACGAACGACGTTCTTGAGCCCAAGAAGCGCGGCAAGTATGTCGTTAACGCCACCCTCGGCGGCGTCGAGACGGGTATGAAAGCTCATAACGGCAATATCGTTCTTGATGAGCTTGATGAGCTTGTTCGAGCGAAACTCGCCGTCACGAACCTCGGCAACACCGCCGAAAAGCATCGGGTGGTGAGTCAGTATCACCTGGCAGCCCTCCTCTATCGCCTCATCAACGACCGCCTCGGTTGCATCAAGCGCGATCAGCACGCGCTCGATCTCTATATCGCCGTTAGGGCAGCAGGACATACCGTCAAAGTCCCCCTCGCACGCCCATTCGATCGGCAGCTCACGATTCAAATATTCGTAAAACTCTTTAACCGTCATAATTCCCTCTTCTTGATCTCTTCTAAAATCTGCTCCTCGTAGGAGCTGTCTCTGCCCGATACGCGTTTACCCTCAATGCGCGTGTTGAGCGTTCTTTTAAGCGCTTCGACAAGCGTTAAGAGCAGCTCTCCGCCGCGCGAAAGATTATACCTTCCAAGCAAAAGCTCAAGCGGAGTATATTCTTCCTTCTCTCCGCAAAACTCGGCACAAATTACCTGATATACTCGGTCCGACTCAACTAACGTCTCGTCTACCATGCGAAATCCTTGCGAGGTAAGATACTCGCGAAGAAGCTCTGCCTTGGTCATCGGCTGTAAGATGAGTCGAACGTTCTCGTCACGCACCCACGGCGCGTCGTTAATTATCCTCGCGATCAGCTCGCCTCCCATACCGCAGATGGCTATGTCGGTTATCGAGAGCCCCTCAAGTCCGCAAAGGCCGTCGGTCAGTCTGGTTTCTATCTGCCCTGCAAGACCCGAAAGAGCAATGTTTTCATCTGCTCGGTCAAGCGGTCCTCGGTTTATGTCGGCGGCAAACGCCCGTTCAACTATTCCCGAGGATACCAAAAAGACCGGCAGATAGGCGTGGTCGGTGCCTATATCGGCAAAAACCGCCCCGCGACGAACAAAGCTCGCCGCCGCCAAAAGCCGCCGGTCAATTTTTTCTGCAGGTGTCTTGCTCCTCGGCATCACTCTGCCTTGGCGGCAAAATGTGCGTTAAGCTGAGCAACCAACTCGTCGGCGTTCGTACCGTGAACGGCGCAAGCCGCCTCTATCGACTCGCCGCGTGAAGCGGGGCAGCCGAGACAATGCATTCCTATTGCAAAGAAAAACTTTGCGGTCTCAACATCGGCGTCAAGAACCTCGCCAATGATAGAATCTTTAGTTACTTTCATATTGATCCTCCAAAAATTGTTTTACAGTATAATTATACCCTTTGTTTGCCCCGATGTCAAGTCAATTAAGCGAAATGACCGACAAAAGAGTTCCCCGAGTGCCGCCGCTTTTTCGGTGCGAATAGAAAAGATCGGTACGGCAGGCGGTGCAAAGCTCGCTGACATCGATATTCTCGAGCTTAACGCCGCACTTAACAAGTAGCTCTCGGTTTATAGACTTCAGATCGGGATAAAATTTCTCACCTCGGCGACAGGTGTTCAACTCAACTATCTCACCAAGTCCCCCACGAAGCGCGTCGTAACAGTCAACGTCCACCTCAAAGCAACACTGCCCGATAGACGGTCCGATCGCCGCACATATGCGGTCAGGAGTTGCTCCGAGCGAGACCAGCGCCTCAACGCCCCTCTCGGCAATACCGAGAGCCGTACCGCGCCAGCCGGCGTGTAATGCCGAAACGGCAAACACCTTACCCGACTCGTCGCGAGCCGAGAGAAGTATCGGAACACAGTCGGCGGTCTTAACCGCGAGCGAGAGCGAGCGAGAAAGAGTGGCATAACCGTCACACTCAAGGTCGCTCGGCAAGAAATAGCCCTGCCCGCGCGCCGAAGCGTCCAATATCAGAACTCTCGACGAATGCACCTGAGTCAACGAAACGACGCTTTCGGCGTCCACACCGACGACATCAGCGAAAAGCTTCAGGTTTTCGATAACCGTTTCATCACCATCTCCCCTACCACGCGCCAGATTGAGAGACGCCGTATGTTCAAGACGGCTTACACCGCCAACGCGGGTCGAAAAACCGTTCGGACAACCGAGAAGGTCGGAATGAAGATACCGAACTCCGTTTTCGGCGGTTATAAGTCTCATTTACACCTTCACCTTAACAACGACCTTGCGGCACTTAACGCTCTCACCGAGCGTTGCCCCCGGCATATGAATATCGCTCGGGTAAAGCACCATAAAATCGTTTTCTGCAAGAGCGATCGGTTGAGTCTCGCAGGTATACTTCCAGATGTCCTTTTCGGGATTAGCCTCAACAAGCTGCTTCTCGCACTCGATCGGCGCGACGCCAATGACCTCGCTGCCCGAAACAAGCAGCTGAATGTCTATGTACTTTTCGTGAGCCTCGGAGACCGTTTTTTGCTTGGTCTCGTACTCCTGGATCATGTAATAGATATTTTCGTTAATCACGTATTTCCCAAGCTCCATTGCCGAGAAATCGGTCTTTGCCAAGAAAACGAGCGCATCGTATACGTCGCCCAGTCCCTTGTAATTTTCAATATGCTTTAACGAGTCGAAGATCATTGTCAGTTCCTCCGTGATCTGATGTCTATAGTATAATTATATCACAAAAGTGATTGCTTTTCAACACACAAAATTTGTTTTACAAAACAGAAGACGACAAGCTAAAGCTTGTCGTCTTGGCCCGCCCTGCAGGATTCGAACCTGTGACCCTCAGAATCGGAATCTGATACTCTATCCAGCTGAGCTAAGGGCGGAGATATCAAAACAGGAGTATTGTAACATAAAAAGCGGGATTTGTAAATACGGAAAGCACAAATAAATAAAAAAATGGAATAAAACGACCTTTTTTTGCAAATACCTATTGACAAACGCGACGTTTGCTGATATAATATAGGGCGTTGAAAATATTGGGGCATCGCCAAGCGGTAAGGCAACGGACTCTGACTCCGTCATTACCGGGGTTCGAATCCCTGTGCCCCAGCCAGAAAAAAGCCATTCGCGAAAGCGAATGTCTTTTTTCAATGATGTTTGCCTTCGGCAAATGATGTTGGCTTCGCCGAGTGATGACGGCTATGCCTAATGATGCGTGGCTTCGCCACATTTCATGGCAAACATCGCATCATTGCGAGTGAAACGAGTAACATCATTTTGAGCATAGCGAAAAACATAATATCGCCATAGGCGATACATCATTTTTGATAATATTCACAACGCCGCCGCAATTTCCCACAAACGCCTTGCAATCTCCCCGATTTTATGATATACTAATCACAGAAAGGCGGTGGGGATATGAAAAAAATAATTTTTATCGTTTCCGTACTCATTATTTTAACTTGTGTACTATCTGCTTGTAGTAGAAAAAAGGCTTATGAATTCATAAACATAGAGAGTGAAATCAGTTCTATCGAAATCATCAAACTATGTGAGTATGATCAAGAAAAGGGAGAATATAAAGAGCAATTAATTTCTACCATAAAAGACCACGAAACATTTTTATCGGATTTTAATGACATAGATTGTTATAACCATTGGACAGATCCAACAGGCGTTTTTGAAGATGATATTGTGGTAAAAATATCCTACAAGAATGGTGAATATGAGTTGATTCACTATTCGGGACAA
>JAZKZA010000244.1:0-3942 GCA_045612445.1 Eubacteriales bacterium
AGGGGATAGATATTCGCTCGCGACATAATGACTGCGGACTCATGATCTATGAGCGCGAGCGTCAGGACGTTCATTCGGGCGGCTCGGGATGCGGTTGTGCGGCGGTCGTTCTTGCCTGCGATATTATTCCGCGCCTTGAAAGGGGGGAGCTCTCACGCGTGCTCTTTATGGCAACGGGAGCTATGATGAGCCCTACGAGCATACAGCAGGGGTTGTCGATACCCGGCGTGGCGCATCTGATAACCATTGAAAGGAAGAATTTATGGAAATGCTGATGCAATACGTGCGGGCGTTCGTTGTCGGCGGACTTTTTTGCGTCGTGGCGCAGATACTGATAGACAAGACCAAGCTGACTCCGGCGAGGATACTCGTTCTGTACGTTTGCTCCGGCGTTGTGCTGGGCGCGTTGGGAGTGTACCGACCCTTGATAGAGTTTGCAGGTGCCGGAGCTGCGACTCCGCTGACGGGATTCGGGTATCTTATCTCGCAGGGAGTCAAGAAGGCGATAGACGAAAACGGTCTTATAGGCGCGCTTACCGGAGGGCTGACTGCGGCGGCGGGCGGTACTGCGGCGGCTCTCGTTTGCGGTTACGTTGCCTCGCTGATCTTCAAGGGAAGACCCAAATAGGCTATTTTGAGGCAAACTATTGTATTTTAGTTGTCGATATGTTATAATTACAAAAATGTGACTATCGCTTTTCTTTAATGCGTAATATTACGATTAATAGAGGATATGATATGAAGAACAACAAGAAAACACTTGCTCTTTTTTTGGCAGATGCAACGCTTTGCTGCATCGCAGTGTTTTTGACAATGGTCATACGTGTCGCTGACGACACGGCGGCCTTCCATGAAATTTTTGCGAACTACATATGGGGCTATCTGATCAGCGTGCCGATCCTTTTCGCTATGCTTTGGATCACTTTTCAGGCGTTTGAGATATACCGTATCGTTTGGAAGTATGCTCGTGTCAACGATGCCTTCCGACTTGGCGGGGCAACCTTCGTTGCCTTTATGCTGAACATGAGCATACACATCGTTTTGATGGAGATAATCGGCAACGGTCAGAACCTGCAAAAGCTACCGTACACGGCGTATATTTTCGGATACGTTACGGGTATGGTCCTGCTTTTTGCTCTCCGTCTGGCGCTGCGTGCGGTAAGCCGTAGGACGATGCCCGACGTCGTTGAAAAGGACGAGATACGCACTATGCTCATCGGCGGTGGGAACTCTGCGGGAATGCTTTTGCGAGATCTTCGGGATAACGAGGCGTTTGCAAACGTTCGCGCCGTCTGCGTTATAGACGACGATCCCGACAAGCAGGGAATGGACATATATGGCGTTCGCGTTGTCGGAACGCGTAACGACATTGTTGAAAAGGCTAAAGAATACAAGGTCGATCAGATAGTTTTTGCGATCCCGAACAGCTCTCCCGAGGAGAGGGCGGAGATGCTTCAGATCTGCTCGCGCGTCGGCTGCCTTGTTAAGACCGTTCCCTCGCTCGATCAGATGATGGACGGTACTTTCGGTATGGCAAGCGTTCGTAAGGTCAACGTTGAGGACCTTCTCGGCCGTGAGCCGATACAGGTCGATATCGGCAGTATTGCAGATTACGTAGAGAACAAGACGGTCATGGTGACGGGCGGCGGAGGCTCTATCGGAAGCGAGCTTTGCCGTCAGCTTGCAAAGCACCGTCCCTCAAGGCTCATAATCTTTGACGTTTACGAAAACAGTGCCTACGACATTCAAAATGAGCTGAAGGCGGAGTACCCCGAGCTGGCAGTAGAAGCTCTTATCGGTACGGTCCGCGACGAGGCAAGGCTTGATGAGGTGTTCTCCACATATTGCCCTGATATCGTTTACCACGCGGCGGCTCACAAGCACGTTCCGCTGATGGAGGAGAGCCCCAAGGAGGCTATCAAGAACAACGTTTTCGGAACGTTGAACGTTGTCAACGCCGCTGATAAGTACGGCGTCAAGCGCTTTGTTATGATCTCGACCGACAAAGCGGTCAACCCGACCAACATCATGGGTGCGAGCAAACGTCTTTGTGAGATGATCGTTCAGACGCGTGACCGTCGTTCAAATACCGAATTTATCGCCGTCCGCTTTGGAAACGTTTTGGGAAGCAACGGCAGTGTTATTCCGCTTTTTGAAAAACAGATCGCAGAGGGCGGTCCTGTGACCGTTACCGACAAGCGTGTCGTTCGGTATTTTATGACCATCTCGGAGGCGGTCTCGCTCGTGCTTCAGGCGGGTGCGTTTGGTCGAGGTGGGGAGATATTCGTGCTTGATATGGGTAAGCCGATGAAGATAGTTGACCTTGCTGAGAACCTTATCCGTCTGTCGGGATACGAGCCGTATCGCGACATAGATATCAAGTTTATCGGTCTTCGTCCCGGTGAGAAGCTCTACGAGGAGCTACTCATGGAGGAGGAGGGACTTAAGCAGACAAAGAACAAGCTTATATATATAGGTAAGCCGATAGACGTTGACGAGGAGCGCCTTGACGCGGGGCTGGAACGCCTGCGCGAAGCCATCGAAAATGACGGCGATATCAGAGCGGCAGTACGGTCGATCGTTCTTACCTACACGCCTCAAAATTGAACAAAAAGCTCAAGCTCACCGAGAGATATTCTCGGTGAGCTTTTTTCGTTTATATATATTATAGGAAGAAAAAGCTCCTTCGCGAGGTCGAAAAGCCACCTCGTCGCAAGGGAGAAACAGGGGATTGCATCGTGCTGATCTGGCTTGCCGCGAAGCGTTGTTATCCCCTCGATTTTTTGTTGATCAAGCGAGCTTCAACCAAGCAATATTATTGAATAAATGTAAAATACTGTAAAATAAAGCTTGAACTGGTAACGCGCCGTAACCGGAGCGCTTGTGAAGGTCGAAAAATGGTGTTTTTTGACCAAAAAAATCAATTTTTTTCGAATATTTTTTGCAAAAATGTGGTTTTACCTATTGATATTTTTGGTTATATGATATATAATATATACACACGAGTGGTGGAAAGTGGATCAAAATGGTTTGAAGTGGTTAAAAATCGCTCAAATTCGAAGAGCGAGGCAAGAGAGCTTCAAGCTTGACGTCCGCCAAGAAGACTTTTCTGAAAGGAGCCGGATAGTATGTCTGTCAGTCTTAAAAACGAATACCGTCATACAGTGGACGCTAAGAAGCGTTTGTTCATTCCGGCTAAGCACCGTGAGCAGCTCGGAACTGATTTCGTCGTTTGCCGAAGCGTTCGCGGAAACTGCCTCAGAGTCTTCCCCAAGGAGGGCTGGGAGGAGTACACCGAAAAGCTTTCGCAGCTCAAGGGTCAGACGGCTGACGTTATGACGAGATTCTTGTTCCGCTTCACTATTGACGGCGAGCCCGATGCGCAGGGTCGTATCGTCCTCAACGAAGGACTTATGGAGCATGCACAACTCAAAAAGGACGCCGTTATCCTTGGACTCGGAAAGTACGCCGAGATCTGGGCGGCAGAGCTTTACGACGCTCAGGTTGCAGAGGTCGAGAGCCTCAGCATGGAGGATATTATTGCGGCGGCAGACGAGGTTGGCCTCTGATGGCTGACAATTTCGATAATCTGGTTTTTTCACATAGCCCGGTCATGCCCGGCGAGTGTATAGAGGGGCTTAACATTCGTCCGGGAGGAACGATCGTCGACGGTACGGCAGGGGGCGGCAATCACTCTTATCTGATTGCCGAAAGGCTTACCGAGGGCACGCTGATCGCGATAGATCAGGACGAAATGGCGATCCGGGCTGCGGGCAAACGGCTCGAGCCGTTTGGCGACAGGGTGCTGCTTGCCCGCAACAACTTTGCAAATATTGCACAGGTATGTGCATCCTTTGGAATAGATAAAATAGACGGAGTCTTGCTTGATCTTGGAGTTTCGTCCTACCAGCTGGACACTCCTGAGCGCGGATTTTCCTATAT
>JAZKZA010000245.1:0-5420 GCA_045612445.1 Eubacteriales bacterium
TCCACGAAGCGATCGTCGAGCAGTATCGCTCCGCTCCTCTCTATAATATCCAGATTACT
Organism: Eubacteriales bacterium; assembly: GCA_045612445.1. Taxonomy (GTDB): domain Bacteria; phylum Bacillota; class Clostridia; order Oscillospirales; family CAG-272; genus RGIG3994. The sequence continues at coordinate 60 of JAZKZA010000245.1, forward strand.
GTCGAGGCAAGCTCTGCCGACGTTCTGGCGGTAATAATGTCCGCAAAGCTCGTGGTTTCCGAGCGAATAGTAGGTAGGTGCGATCGACGCCGCAGCCCTCAAAAGCTCAAATGCTTCGGCGTGCCTTGCCGCGTCGCCCGTGTCGTTCGGCGGAAGGTCTCCCTCCGCGCAATCGAGTCGAGAGGTCAGGTCTCCGACCACTGCAACCATATCCGGCTCGACATTGACCAGCCCCCTTATAATCTCTGCGCACGGCTTATCGTGGAGATCAGACACCAGCGCTATTCGAAGTCTTCGTCTTATTTTGGGGCTTTTGATCCGATATATCGTTGTTTTAAGCATTGCCTTCGTCCTCTGTTTTGACCTTTGGAATAAACTGACGGGCAAATCTCCCGCGACCGCGATTTTTAACGTAGAAAAATCCTATGAAGCTGAAGACCACCGCACCGACAAAGTTGACCCACAGGTCCTTCATCGTATCGTATATCCCGATATCAAGATATCCGCCGTCAACGGTTATCTGTCCGCCCGACGCCGTGTGTATGACCGTTTGAGTAATATCCCTGACCGGATAGGCATTGTTTGCCGAATTCGGGTCAAGTATCACCGACGAGAAGGACTCCACTATCCTGTCCTTTTGCATATCGAGCCCGAAAAAGCTATCCATTCCAAACTCAAAGAACTCCCAAAGGACGCCAACCGTCATAGAAAAGCAGAAGGCAACCAGCGCCAGATACATGGGCGAGAGCTTAAAGGTCAGCTGCTCTGAGCGGTTGAACATATCAAGCAGCGCAAATCCGATAGCGGCGCAAAGAAAGCCGTTCAAGGTATGGAGCATGGTATCCCAACCGGGATAGGTGACGTAATAGCAACGTATCTCCCCGAGTATCTCGGCGGCAAATATGAAGCAAAGAACTATTATCTCAAGCGTTGACGGAAGCTCGAAGCCAAACCTTTGTTGCGCAAATCCCGGAAGCATAAAAAGAAATAGCGACAGCGCGCAAAGTGCGGCGTTCTGATAAGCTCCGATAAAGACCGAGCGTATCAGTATACCCACAACAACTATAACCAGTATCAAATAAACGACGAACACAGTTCGCTTTTCTTTTATCCGCTCCTTGGTCTTCTCCCAAAGAACGCCCTTTTCCCTTTTGTTCCCTAACATGCTCTCCACGGCAAAGATAACGACACTCGGTCGGTATCTGCCCTTTCCACATAAAAACTTGGCTCTCAAACCGTCCTTTACCGTAAAGTCACACCTTAATTATAATAACATTTCCGTCCATGATTGTCAAGCAATTACGGCAATTTACCCCCTCTTTTTTAACGGCGCTAAAAATCTTTGCCCTTACTTTACAAACCACGTAAAATATGATAAAATATAAGGGTATTATTTTGATCGGAGGTGCCTATGCGGCTCGATAAATTTCTCGTATCAACCGGAAAGCTGACCCGAAGCGAATCGGGGCGTGCCGCACGAAGCGGACGCTTGACCGTCAACGGAGTCTCGGTACGTCGCGCCGACGTGCATATAGATCCCGAGCTCGACCGCGTAACGCTTGACGGTGAGGTCATCGTATACCGCCGTCATACCTATATAATGCTCAACAAACCGTCCGGTTATGTCAGCGCGACCGACGATAAAAGTCTGCCGACCGTGCTTGAGCTGCTCCCCGAGGAGCTTCGAAAGACGGGTCTCTTCCCCGCAGGCAGACTCGACCGTGATACCGTCGGCCTTATGCTTCTGACCGACAACGGTGAGCTGGCACACTTTCTTCTCTCCCCCGTCAGTCACGTTCCAAAGAGCTACGGCTTTGCCTGCCGCGACGCCCTGTCGAGCAACGACGTTAAGGCGTTGAGGGCGGGAGTCGACATCGGAGAGGACAAGCTGACCAAGCCCGCCGAGATAGTCGTCAACGAGGACGGTCTGGGTGGTGTCATAACCATATCGGAGGGCAGGTACCATCAGATCAAGCGTATGTTTGAAGCCGTCGGAAACAAGATCACCGCTCTTGAGCGTTTGACCTTCGGTCCATTGACGCTCGATCCCTCGCTTGAGCGTGGTGAGTGGCGTTTTCTGACACAGGAAGAGACGGTCGAGCTTGAAAAGCACAACAGAAATAAATGATTTGGAGATAAAAATGACAATCAACGAGATCCTTGCAAAAGAACTTAACGTATCGCTCACTCAGGTCGAAAAAACGGTCGCGCTCATCGACGAGGGAAACACCATTCCCTTCATCGCGCGATACCGTAAAGAGGTCACGGGTTCGCTTGACGACACCCAGCTTCGTACTCTTGAGGACCGCCTCAACTATCTTCGCAGTATTGAAAAGAGACGCGAGGAGGTAAAGTCTCTCATCGAGGCACAGGGCAAGCTGACCGACGAGCTGGTCGCTACCATAGACGCCGCCCAGACCCTGACCGAGATCGACGACATATACCGCCCCTACCGTCCCAAGCGCAAGACCCGCGCCTCTGTTGCCCGCGAAAAGGGGCTTGAAGAGCTTGCAAAGCTTCTTCTGGAACAGAAGCCGACCTACTCCCCCTCTCTCGACGAGCTGGCGGCAGGCTTCGTCGACCCCGAGAAGGGCGTTTCAAATGTTGAGGAGGCGTTTGCCGGCGCACGAGATATAATCGCCGAGGACGTCTCGGACAACGCCGAGTTCCGCAAGCAGCTCCGCGCCATAACCTATTCGAACGGTATCATAGTCACCAAGGCGGCAAAGGAGGAGGACTCGGTCTATCAGATGTACTACGACTACCGCGAGCCGGTCAAAAAGATACCCGATCACCGTATCCTTGCCATAAACCGCGGTGAAAAAGAGGCGTTCTTGAAGGTCTCGATCGAGCTTCCCGAGGAGTTTGCTCTCAACTATCTCTTCTCGCAAGTCGTTTCGGTAAATAAGAGCCCGGCGCAGAGCCACGTCAGCGCCGCCGTTATAGACGGCTACGAAAGACTTATCCAGCCCTCGGTCGAGCGCGAGATCCGCAACGATATCTTCGACCGTGCCGGCGAGGGAGCTATCAAGCTCTTCTCGGATAACCTTTCTCATCTGCTGATGCAGTCCCCTATCAAGGGCAAAACGGTACTCGGCTACGACCCCGGCTACCGCACCGGCTGTAAGCTCGCCGTAGTAGACCGTACCGGTAAGGTGCTGGACACCGCCGTTATCTATCCCACAAAGCCGCAGGAGCGTATCGAGGAGAGCGGACGCGTCGTCAAATCCCTCATTCGCAAATACGGAGTTAACGTCATCGCCATCGGAAACGGTACGGCATCGAAGGAGAGCGAGATATTTATTGCAAATCTGCTCAAGTCGATCCCCGAGGACGTTAAGTATATTATGGTCAGCGAGGCAGGAGCTTCGGTATATTCGGCGTCCAAGCTGGGAGCTGAGGAGTTCCCCGATTTTGACGTCACCCAGCGCTCTGCCGTATCTATCGCGCGTCGCCTGCAGGACCCCTTGGCAGAGCTGGTCAAGATCGACCCCAAGTCGATCGGTGTCGGTCAGTATCAGCACGATATGAAGCCCGCACGTCTTGACAGCGCGCTCACCGGTGTGGTCGAGGACTGTGTAAACTCGGTCGGAGTCGATCTCAACACCGCATCGCACGCCCTGCTCTCCTATATTTCGGGCATCAACGCCACAACGGCTAAAAACATCGTAAAATACCGAGAGGAGAACGGAGAGTTCGTAAAGCGCGCCCAGCTGCTCAAGGTCCCGAAGATCGGAGCTAAAGCGTACGAGCAGTGCGCCGGATTTTTGAGACTCCCCGACTCTAAGGAAATACTCGACAACACTGGCGTTCACCCCGAGTCGTACGCCGCCGCCCGTGCCCTGCTCAACGATTTCGGATACACCGAGCAGGACGTTCGCGCGGGCAAGCTTGGCGAGCTTCGCGAGAAGGTCGTTCGCAAGGGATCAAAAGCCGTTGCCGAGTCGCTCGGTATCGGTGAGCCCACCCTGCTCGACATCATCGGAGAGCTTGAAAAACCGGGACGCGACATTCGCGATAGCTTTGCCGCCCCCATTTTGCGCGACGATATAATGGACCTTTCAGACCTTGAGGTCGATATGATCTTAACAGGAACGGTCCGTAACGTCATAGACTTCGGCGCTTTCGTTGACATCGCGGTACATCAGGACGGACTGGTGCACGTTTCGCAGATGTCGGATAAGTTCGTCAAGCATCCGTCGCAGGTGGTTTCGGTCGGTGATATAATTCAGGTTCGAGTCATCTCTGTTGACGTAGGTAAAAAGCGTATCGGTCTTTCGATGAAGGACAAGGACGGCAAGCCTCTTAATAAATTAAAATAAGTTAAGGAGCAAAAACGTTTCCAATATGGACGATATTCCTTTTTGTTGTGCAGGTTGCACAAGGTAAGCGATAAAAATTTGGGGGAAATAGAGTCTTCCATTTTGGACGAAAATATGGTACAATATATAAAGCAAAAAGTCACTATTTTTGAGTAAACATATGAAATCCGGCATCGGCTCGATCGCGAGTCGGGGTCGGCTTGCGAGGAGGATTATCAATGGCAAGCGTATCACTTAAGCACATTTACAAGAAATATCCCGGCGGCGTTACCGCTGTTTCGGATTTTAACCTTGAGATCAAGGACAAGGAGTTTCTCGTTCTCGTCGGACCTTCGGGTTGCGGTAAGACCACTACTCTGCGAATGGTCGCAGGTCTTGAAGAGATCACCGAGGGTGAGCTTTTCATTGGTGACAGACTCGTAAACGACGTCGCTCCTAAGGATAGAAAGATAGCGATGGTTTTCCAGAACTACGCTCTGTATCCTCATATGACCGTTTTTGAGAACATGGCATTCGGACTCAAGCTCAGCAAGACTCCGAAGGAAGAGATCAAGAGACGCGTTGAAGAGGCAGGAAGAATACTTGATATCTCGCACCTGCTCGACAGAAAGCCGAAGGCTCTTTCGGGAGGACAGAAGCAGCGTGTTGCTCTGGGTCGTGCTATCGTTCGTAACCCCATGGTCTTCCTTCTTGACGAGCCGCTTTCCAACCTCGACGCTAAGCTCCGTGCTTCGATGAGAACCGAGCTTACCAAGCTTCACAAGAAGGTTGAGACCACCTTCATTTACGTAACTCACGACCAGGTAAGTCGGATCGTAGCCATGTCGTTCTGTGAGCCAAGGAGTTGATTTATGACATTGTCTTCCTAAGACCGCTTGGCCTCCGACTTCATTTTGGAAATCGAAGTAAACACCGTCGCCCTTCTTAACGAGCTTACCGTTAATGAAGTTCATCTGAGGAGTTCCGATAAATCCTGCTACGAAGATAAGTCGGATCGTAGCCATGTCGTTCTGTGAGCCAAGGAGTTGATTTATGACAT
>JAZKZA010000246.1:0-5690 GCA_045612445.1 Eubacteriales bacterium
CATGGCTACGATCCGACTTAACGAGATACCGATAGGCAGTCCGAGACCTGTAGGGGGCAGACCGAGAAGGCTGAGCAGTAGGTCGGAGTATTTGAAGTAGGCTAAAAGCGCAAGGTTGAAGATCACGGCTCCGATAAGCCAGAGCTTTTTGCGCCGCCTTGAGCGCGACAGGGCAAGTCCGAAGGCGTAGTCGACCGACACGGTCAGTAGCATCAGCGGCAGAAAGCGCGGCTCACTCCAGGCGTAAAAGATAAGGCTGACGGCGAGAAGCACCGGCGTTCTCCACCGTCTTGGCGCGAGCAAGTAGACCGCGCAGGTCAAGGGCAGGAACAAAAATAAAAATTCAAGCGACGAAAATACCAAAACGACCTCTTTTTTGCGTTTTATGTATGTATCTTCGTCGCTTGTTTGTCAGTTACCCCAGAAATTGCGGTCGAGCGAACGGAATTGTATCGCTTCCGCTATGTGTGCGGCGGTTATGGTCTCGCTTGAGGCGAGGTCGGCGATGGTTCGAGCCACGCGCAGCGTTCGGTCGTAGCCTCTCGCCGAGAGACCGAGCGAGTCGTACGCCTGCCGCAGGAGCAGTGATGCGGAGTCGTCAAGTCGGCAGTGCTTGCGGAGCATTGCCGAGTCGAGCTGGGCGTTGCTGTGTATGCGCGTTTCGGAGGAAAACCTTTCGGACGCGAAGCGTCTCGCCGCCATAACTCTCTCGCGAATGACCTCCGAGCGCTCCTCAACGGTCGACGACGACGAAAGCTCGTCGTAGGTAAGACCGGGGAGGACGACCTGTATGTCGATTCTGTCGAGAAGCGGTCCGCTGATGCGAGAGATGTAGCTTCTCATATCGGCGGGCGAGCAGGTGCAGCTATGTCGCGAGTCTCCGAAGTAGCCGCAACGGCAGGGGTTCATCGCCGCGACCAGCATAAATGAGCAGGGGTAGGTAACTCGACCCGCCGCGCGGGTTATGGTTATCCTGCCGTCCTCAAGCGGCTGTCGGAGAGATTCGGTGACCTGCTTGGGAAACTCGGGCAACTCGTCGAGAAAGAGAACTCCGTTGTGCGATAGAGATATCTCGCCGGGGCGGGGTACGACACCGCCTCCGACCAACGACACGGCAGACATGGTGTGGTGAGGTGAACGGAAGGGACGCTCCTGAATGAGGGATACGTTTTCGGGCAGAGTACCTGAGACCGAGTGTATTTTTGTCGTTTCGATCGCCTCGTCAAAGGAAAGGGGAGGGAGAATGGTGGGAAGCCTTTTTGCGAGCATTGACTTTCCCGTTCCGGGAGGTCCGATGAGAAGTATGTTATGTCCTCCCGCCGCCGCGATCTCCATCGCGCGCTTGGCAAGTGCCTGACCGTGAACGTCGGCAAAGTCTATACCGTAGCTTCGGCGGTTCGACGCGTCGCCGCCGCTGTAGGGCACGGGCGTCATACGGCAAACGCCGTTGAGGTGGTTGACCAGCTCGGATACGGTGTGGACGGCGTAAACGTCGATGCCCTGAACGGCGGCGGCTTCACGGGCGTTTGCCGCGGGGGCGTAGAACTCACGAAGACCGGCGTCCTTTGCCGCCGAGCACATCGAGAGCGCACCGCGCACCGGACGAAGCTCGCCCGAAAGCGAAAGCTCGCCGACAAAGCAGGCAGACCGAAGAGCGTCGTCGCTCTGTACGATACCTCCGCAACGGAGTATGCCGAGCAGTATCGCGATATCAAACCCCGTGCCCTCCTTTTTACGGTCGGCGGGGGCGAGATTTATCATAAGACGAAGACCGGGGAACTTATATCCGCTGTTGATGCAGGCTGTGTGAACGCGGTCGTACGCCTCGCGAACCGCGGCATCGGGCAGACCGACGAGATGAAAGTCGTGCATACCGGGCAGACCGTTGCACTCTACGTTGACTATAAAGCCGTCTATTCCGAAAATACCGGCGCTTTTTATGGTTGACAGCATCGTGCTTACCTTCCAGAGTTATTTTTACTATTTTAACATATTTTTATACATTTTTCAAGACGGACGATGGGGAAACAAAAAAACAAGCTACGGAGATATCTCCGTAGCTTGTATAAAACGTTTTTATTCTGCCTTCTTTTCCTCGGTGGAAGCGGGCTTTGCAGCGGCGTTCGGACGGGGAGTTGCCGCCTTGCGGACATACTGAGTTCTGTAATCGAGATCGTGGTTGACCTCCTCGGGCTCGGTCTTCTTGAAGGACGGCTCGGTGAGCATGTATGCCATAAGGAGAACGCCGACAAGGACTGCAAGAACGGTTGCGGCAGTGTTGAAGGGAGATCCCAGGATTCCGCCGTATGAAGTGCCGGTACCGCCACACGCCGCGATGATGAACATAACGAGCAGAACGAGAACGTTAGCTGCAACGCAACCGAGCAGAGACCACAAAACGATCTTTGCACTCTTCGAGCGGGACTTGGTATTCTGATTTTTCGTAACGACTGCCATAGAAACCTCCAAAATTCGGGATATCGTATTCTTTCAAGTAATTTTATCACATCTTGAGGGTGTTGTCAAGTGGAGAAGCAGAATTTTTCGGCATCGCGACAACAGACGGCAAAATGCACTTGACAAAAACGTCTTTTGAGTGGTATAATACTACAAGTGCGCCGGAATGGCGAAATTGGCAGACGCCCGGGACTTAAAATCCCGTGGTGCGCGAGCACCGTACGGGTTCGATTCCCGTTTCCGGCACCAGCCGACAGTGTCGGCTGCCAACATAAAGAGCACAGAGGATCTCTCCTCTGTGCTCTTTTTTATTTTGAAAGCAGCTTGCGCGCCTCGCGGATCTCGGAGAGAGAATATCCGTAGCGGACCAGCGCGGCGGTCGCCTTTTCGCGTTCCTTTGGCTCGGTGGGGAAGACACCGAACCTTTTTTTGATGAGAGCCGAGCAAAGCTCGGTGAAGTCAATGCTTTCGAGCAGCTCGCGTGCCGAGCTTACAGCTTCGTCACAGTAGCCCTTTTCGTAAAGGCGTGATATTATACGACGCTCACCCCATAGCTTGTTTACCGCGGAGTTGACCTCTCGCTCGACGTCGCGAATTTCGTTGATACAGCCCTCCGACTTGAGAGCCGCTGCGGCGCGCCTTGCGTTTTCGGGGTCAAATCCCTTTTGCATCAGCTTTCGGGCAAGTCTTCGCTCTGAGGAAGCTCCGTAGCCGAGCATCGAGAGTCCGCGCCGGTAGGCGGCGAGCTCCTCTGCCTCGGCGTCCAAGCGGTCAAAGCATTCGGTGCTTATCTCTCCCTTTGAAAGCTTCAGCTCAAGATAGACCTTATCGGGAACGATCAGCGTTCTCTTTTCCTTTTTTGCTCCCAGCGTGAGCTCAAGGGTGAGCGAAAGGTAGGGCTCGTTTTCAACCCTCCTTATCGCGCGCAGGAAAACGCGCGATTCATTCATTGTCCTCGCCCTTGATATCCTTGAGAGTGCGGATATCGAACTCGTCGTCGTCCTCGTCGTCCAGATCAAATTCGGCTACGTCGTCGGGGAGCCTTTCGCTCTCGGCGCGTACCTTGGCAAGGATCTCCTCGAAGAGCTCCTTGTCGGTCTCGAGCGCTTTTCTGGCGTTGTCACGTCCCTGACCGAGCTTTTCGCCGTTATAGGCAAACCACGCGCCGCTCTTCTGAATGACGCCCAGCTCTACCGCCATATCGACCAGCTCGCTCTCGCGCGAGATGCCCTTGCCGTAGAGGATATCGAACTCGGCGGTCTTAAAGGGGGGAGCGACCTTGTTCTTGACTATCTTACAACGGACGTGGTTACCGTAGATATCGTTGCCGTTCTTGAGCTGGTCTGCCTTTCTGACGTCGATTCTGACTGACGCGTAGAACTTGAGCGCACGACCTCCGGTGGTGACCTCGGGGTTTCCGTACATAACTCCGACCTTTTCGCGGAGCTGGTTTATAAAGATGACTATGGCGTTGCTCTTCGAGATTACCGCCGAGAGCTTACGCATCGCCTGCGACATAAGTCTTGCCTGGATGCCGACCGCCGACTGTCCCATATCTCCCTCGATCTCCTGCTTGGGAACGAGAGCCGCGACCGAGTCTATGACTATGACGTCGACCGCGCCCGATCGGGCAAGAGCCTCACAGATCTCAAGGGCGTCCTCACCGCAGTCGGGCTGAGAGACGAGCAGCTCGTCGATATTTACTCCGAGAGCCTTGGCGTAGACGGGGTCGAGAGCGTGCTCGGCGTCGATGAACGCCGCCTGTCCTCCGATCTTCTGGACCTCTGCGACTATATGTAAGGCAACGGTGGTCTTACCCGACGATTCCGGTCCGAATATCTCGGTGATACGTCCGCGCGGAACGCCGCCGATACCGAGGGCGCGGTCGAGGGCGACCGATCCGGTACTGACCGACTGAACGTTCATATGAGTATTCTCGCCGAGCTTCATAACAGTTCCCTCGCCGAAATCCTGCTCGAGCTGCTTGAGAGCCGTTTGCAGAGCCTTTTGCTTGGGAGTAAGTCCGTCGAGCTCGACTGCCGCCTTCTTTTTCGTTGCCATAATGACCTCCGATACACAAATCAAAATTTAATCTATGACTTGATTATATACCAACTTTTTCGTTTTGTCAAGGGGTTTTTGAAATATATTTTTCCAAAAACGGAAAAATAAAAGGCATTTGCGGGGAGATTAGGGGCGCGAATGGGGTTGGAAGTTCGTTATAAAGAAAAAGAGACGACTGACACATATCCGTCAGCCGCGCGTCGGCAGGATGTGGTAATATCTTATCGGGGATGCGGAAAGGAAAGAAATGACAATCAACGTAAATTACTATTCGCTTTCGCCACGGCGAGTTTTCGCCGGAACAAAAAACAGCTTTGGCATCGAGCGATTGCTCTTCAATTTCAGCGAGGAGTGGGACGGCCTTGAAAAGACGGTGGTCTTCTACCCCCGCGAAAAAGCGCCGATACGACTTACCTACCGAGACGGCGGCGTTGAGCTGCCGCGCGAGGTCACCGATGAGGTCGGCGTAGTCGAGTTTTCGGTGCTTGGTACGAGCGATTCAAAGCAGATCGTCAGTCTGACAGGTTACCTTGACGTGCTTGCCTCGAGGGGAGGTGAGACGGCGTGAGCTGGGAGATCGTAACCGGTATATTTTCGCTGACGGCGGCGTTCGTCTCGGTCGTGACCATTGCGGTCAAGATAAACCGTGCTTTGGTGCTGCTCGAGTCGGCGGTCGAGCGTCTTGACCGTCACGTGCTGGCGCAAAAGTCGCTGAACGAACGACACGACGAGCTGCTCACCCGACTTGACAAGCGGGTGCTTTTGCTCGAAGCCGAGCTTAAACAAATGAAAGGACAGCTTTAATTATGAAGGAAAAACTTACGTCACGTAAATTCTGGCTCTCGCTGATACCCGCGATCGCCGGAGTTGCCGAGCTTTTCGGAGCGGACGGCGGCTCGGTGGAGCTTATTTGCGGTGCGCTTTTGGCGCTCGTGCCGTCGGTGTTCTACGTTATCACCGAGGGAAAGATAGACGCGGCAAGAAAAGCAGAGCTCACCGAGGCTGCAAAGGAGCTTATCGAGGCTAACTGCCGCTACGCTGACGGAACACCTGTTGAATGTGTAATCGGACCTTGCACAATCGGCGGCGGCGCAGAGGCTTACAAGACAGAAGAATTCTTCGCAACACAGAATGTCTGCGCAACTCTTTCCGTTACACCTTGCTGGTGC
>JAZKZA010000247.1:0-3054 GCA_045612445.1 Eubacteriales bacterium
GGCTATCGTCCCTACAGCTTTGGCATGCCCATGAAGGCAGGCGACAAGTTCTATTACAACAACCGCGGCAAGAGCCTCTTCCTTTTCAGAATAGGAACTGAGGATATCTCGAACGGAGTTCGTATCTCCGCCGCTCACATAGACTCCCCCCGCGTTGACCTCAAGCAGGTCCCGCTTTACGAGGAGTCGGGTATGGCATTCCTCAAGACCCATTACTACGGCGGCATCCGCAAGTATCAGTGGGTAGCCGTACCGCTCGCCCTTCACGGAGTTATTCTGAAGAAGGACGGAAGTAAGGTCGACGTCGTTCTCGGCGAGGACGAGAGCGATCCCGTTATCTATATCAGCGACCTGCTCCCCCACCTCGGATACGAGCAGGGCAAAAAGCCGCTCAACGAGGCAATCCCCGGTGAAAAGCTTAACCTTCTGATCGGTTCGCGTCCTAACGATGACGGTAGCGTTCGCGATAACGTTATGGCGTATCTTAACGAAAAGTACGGCATCATCGAGGAGGACTTCCTCTCGGCAGAGCTTTCGGCAGTTCCCGCAGGACGCGCCCGCGACCTCGGCCTTGACCGTTCGCTTATCGCCGGATACGGACACGACGACCGTTGCTGCGCTTATCCCGCACTTACCGCTCTTCTTAACTGCGACGACGACCGTCACACCCTGCTCTGCGTTCTGGCAGACAAGGAGGAGACCGGAAGCGACGGCGTCAGCGGTATGCAGAGCCGCGTTTTCCTTGACCTGATGGACAGCATCGCCGCCGCTATGGGTGGTAGCTCGGCTCAGGTACGCGCCGCATCCAAGTGCCTGTCGGCAGACGTTTCTGCGGCGTACGACCCCAACTTCCCCGAGGCGTTTGAAAAGCGCAACTGCTCGGAGCTCAACTGCGGTGCGGTTCTCTCAAAGTATACCGGATCGCGCGGCAAGTCGGGCACCAGCGACGCATCTGCCGAGTTCCTCGGCTGGCTCCGTGCCGCCATGGCTGCTTACGACGTCGTTTGGCAGACCGGTGAGCTTGGCAAGGTCGACTTTGGCGGCGGCGGAACTGTTGCAAAGTTCATCGCCAACCTCAATATAGACACGGTCGACCTCGGTGTTCCGGTCATCTCGATGCACGCTCCCTACGAGGTCATCGCAAAGGCAGACCTTTATGAGGCTTACCGCGCATTTGACGCCTTCTCCAGATTTTAATGGCAATAACCGATAAGCTCGCGCAGGTCGAAGCCCGTTATCTTGAGATCGAGTCGGCACTTGCCGATCCCTCTGCGGCGTCCGACCGGCAAAACTACGCCAAGCTTTCAAAGGAATATAAAAATCTGACACCCGTAATAGAAAAGTTCCGCGAGTACACCTCAGTAAAGTCGGCGTCCGACGAAGCCGAGGAGCTTATGAAGAGCTCGGCAGATGCCGAGCTCCGCGAGCTTGCCGAGGCGGAGTTTTACGAGCTTCGTGACCGTCTTCCCGTCCTGCTTGAGGAGCTGACCGTTCTTCTGTTGCCTCGCGACGAAAACGATGACAAAAACGTCATAGTTGAGATCCGCGCGGGAGCCGGCGGCGAGGAAGCCGCACTCTTTGCCGCAGTTCTTTACCGAATGTACTCGATGTACTCCGAGTCGGCAAGGTTCAAGGTCTCCCTGCTCAACGTCAACGAGACCGAGCTTGGCGGATTTCGCGAGATAACCTTTATGATCGAGGGAAACGGTGCATACTCTCGCTTTAAGTTCGAATCGGGAGTTCACCGAGTCCAAAGAGTTCCCGAAACCGAGTCGCAGGGGCGTATACACACCTCGACGGTCACAGTTGCCGTCCTCCCCGAGGCCGAGGAGGTCGAGGTCGAGATCAACCCTGCCGATATTATTCTTGAGTCCTGCAAATCAAGCGGAGCGGGCGGTCAGCACATAAACAAGACCGAGTCTGCAGTCCGACTAACCCACAAGCCTACGGGTATCGTGGTCGAGTGTCAGCAGGAGCGTTCGCAGCTTCAGAACCGCGAAAAGGCGTTGCAGATGCTGCGCACCAAGCTATACGAGATAAAGCAGAACGAACAGAACGATAAGATCGCCTCTACCCGAAAGAGTCAGATCGGTAGTGGCGACCGTTCCGAAAAAATAAGGACCTACAACTATCCACAGAACCGAATAACCGACCACCGTATCGGTCTTTCGGTATATAATTTCGACGCCTTTCTGTCTGGCGATATCGACGCGATGATAAACGCGCTCATTTCAGCCGACACGGCGGAAAGGCTCAAATCGGAGACGATATGATAACAGAGATCATTGGTGTCGACCAGTTTAACGGCGGTGCGGATAAGCGCGCCGGTGAGCTGGTCGCGTCCGGCAGATTGGTGGTCTTCCCGACCGAAACGGTCTACGGTCTCGGCGGTGACGCCACCGACCCAGAGGCTTCAAAAAGAATATACGCCGCAAAGGGTCGCCCGTCGGACAACCCCTTGATAGTGCATATCGCACGTCCCGAGGACGCAGAGAGCTACGCCGTCACCTGCGAGGCGTACTACCGCCTTGCCGCCAAGTTTATGCCGGGGCCGCTGACCGTTATACTTCCCAAAAAGGACAGTATCCCGAGTGAGACCACGGGCGGACTTGACAGTGTTGCACTGCGTTGCCCGTCACATCCCATTGCTCGGCGCTTGATAGACGTGTCCGGCGTTCCGATCGCCGCTCCGTCGGCAAACCTGTCGGGCAAACCGTCGCCGACCAACGCCTCGGACGTTATCAGCGATATGAACGGTAGGGTCGATATGATCATCGACGGAGGAGAATCCGAGATCGGGCTTGAGTCGACGATCGTCAAGCTCGACGGCGACCGGGCGATCCTTTTGCGACCGGGCGCTATAACTCCCGACGCGTTGAGCTGTGTTCTGGACCGAGTTGAAATAGCTCCCGCCGTAACCGAGATGCTGGGCGAAAATGAACGCCCCCTCTCACCGGGTATGAAATACCGTCACTACGCGCCGGACGCCCCCCTCGTTCTGCTTGACGGAGAGGACTGCGACGTTCTTGAGTTTATGAAAAGCTCGCCAAGCTC
>JAZKZA010000248.1:0-6944 GCA_045612445.1 Eubacteriales bacterium
ATACCGTTGAAATAACAACGCCAACGGTGAGACCAAAGATGGCGTACGCCGCTGTTAAGTGTATCGGTAGGTCCTGTGAGATCGCGCGGTAGGTAAAAATCAGTCCAAGCGCCAGCTTACCGACTGACTCTATGATCTGTGATATTGCGGTCGGCTTCATGTTTTGAAGTCCTTGAAAATATCCTTTGACCGCGCTTCCTGCCGAAACGAACAAAAGTGACGGCGAGACGGCTTTGATGCACGCGGCGGCTTGAGGGATCTCGATCGACTCGGCGACCATGTCCGCCCCAAACCAAAGCACAGCCGTACTGACAGCCCCTATGACGGTGAAAAGCGTTAACGCCACCCGATAAATCTGCGCGGCAGTTGCTCTATCGTTATTTGCTACGCTTTTCGAGACTAAGATCGACACCGCAACCGGAAGTCCGGCGTTTGATAGCGTAAATAGCAGTGTATAGATATGGTACGCCGCCAAAAAATACGCCATACCGTCGATCCCGACAAGATGTATCAGTGGTATTTTATAGAAAAGCCCGATAATTTTAACGGCGGCGGTCGATGCCGTTAGCACCGCGACGCCGCCTATGAACTTTTTGCGGCTGCTTTCGTCAAAGGACACCGAGAGTTACCTCAATTTTCGAAAAATCCTTTCAACTTCCGAGCCTCGGCTTTGATCTTTTCGATATCGATGGTTTTGAATTCTTTGTTGTGATACAACACACGACCGTCAACCATAGTCATCGTGACGTCTGACGACATAGCGCTGTATGCAAGCATTGAATACGGGTCGTAGAGCGGAATGTTATGCGGTGTGTTGCTGTCGATCAGAATAAGGTCTGCACGGTTGCCGACCTTGATATCGCCGCAATCGCTTCTGCGCTGGGCACGAGCTCCGTTCTTGGTTGCAATCTCAAAGAGACTTTGCGCGGGGGCTATAACCGGATCGCAGTTGACTCCCTTATGAAGTATTGCGGCGGTCTGCATCTCTCGCATCATATCGAGACGGTTATTTGACGACGCGCCGTCTGTTCCAAGAGCCACGTTTATTCCTGCATCGACCAGCTTCTGAAGCGGAAGAACGCCGCTTCCAAGCTTGAGATTACTTATCGGACAGTGAGCGATAGACGTTCCCTTCTTGAAAAGTATCTGCATATCGTTATCGGTGAGATATACACAATGTGCTGCGGTTACGGGTACGTCAAGAACTCCAAGCTTTTCAAACCACTCGGTCGGAGTTACCCCGTGTCGAGCGATACATTCCTCGTGCTCCGATCGGGTTTCGGACAAGTGAAGCTGTATTCCAAGCCCCGTTTCCTTCGAATACTCTGCGATCGTACGAACCGGCTTTTCTGCGTTGGTATACTCTGCGTGCACACACATCTCGCACATGATACGACCGTCATCATATCCGTTATAATCAGAGACCAGCTGCTTCGATTCGGCGAAGCGAAGGTCGGTGAGCATATCGGTATCCTCTCCCGAGGTGAAGCCGCGGCAGAGATTTGCCTTGATACCGCTTTCGATAACGGCGCGTGCCGTATCGTTCATAAAAAAGTACATATCGGAGAAGGACACCGTTCCACTCGCAAGCATCTCCGCAATGGCGAGCATTGAGGCATTGTACACGACCTCGGCGGTGAGCTTATCCTCTGCAGGAAAGATCTTTTCGAACAACCAGCGGCGAAGCGGAAGGTCGTCTGCATAACCGCGCAGAGCGGTCATAGCGCTGTGTCCGTGGGCATTATAAAATCCCGACGTCAGAAGGTTCCCCTTGCCATCTATTATCTCGTCGCCAAGCTTTACGAGGGGTTCACATTCGATTATTTGGCTTATTCTTTTGTTTTCTATTATTACCGAATAGCGTTTGTCGATGCTATCGGTAAGAATTACATCTTTTATTATAGTTCTCATATTCGTTTTATAAATTCATAGTAGAGTGAACTGTCGGGTATCATTGACTGCGGCACAGCTTCAACTTCCTCAGTTTTACTCAGGAGAGCTTTGACCTGTGCTATATACTCGCTGTCCTCGGGGACAGACAACAACAGAGGACGCAGAAATTGAGACAGAAGATTGATCTCGTATGCCATAGTTGAGTCTATCTTGATCTCGCAACCATCGGCGTTTGGGAAGATGTTCTTTTCCTCGTTTGCACGAACGCTTTGCCACAAAAACATACTGTATTCGGGCTCTGCTCCACGGAAGTTATAGTCTCTGACTATTCTTCGCATAAGGCGTATTTCATTACCATCAAAAACGGTTCCGTCGAGAGATATGGCGGAGTTTGCTCTTATATAGATGCCGATACTTTTGAAGCGTTGAAGAAGAGCCGTTACCTCAGGGTATACTGCCTGAATGCCCTCGAAGATATAAAGATCGTTGGGATCGCTTTGTATCTCGGTGTATCCGGTACGCTTCCCCGTTATAAAATCAAAATGAGGAATGTGCGTTGGCTCGCCGTTGATTATTTCATTGATACACTTTTCAAAAGTCTCAAGATCAAGAGCATTTATCGAGTCGAAATCCACCGACTCATCATCGCCGGAGGGCTTGGTGGTGTCCTTGAAAAAATTATCTATGGATACGAGATGCACCTCTCTGCCTGTTTTAGAAAGGGTGTCGATCAGCTTTTTTGCAGTTGTTGTCTTTCCGGAGCAAGAGGGACCGGACAGACCTATGACCTTGATCCCCTCGACCTTACAGACCCGATCGACCGCTTCCGAAAGCTTTTCTTCAAATTCACGCTCGCAAGCGTTTACGAATGATAGCTTCTCGTCATAGCTCGAAAACGCTTTTTTGCAACATTTCATATATCGCTGAAATTCTCCTTGTAAAACTCCTCGTACTGACGGCAAAGCTCGGCGGTCTTATTATCACTCAAATATTCATAAGGATATTTCTGATTAAAGAGACGCAGAATATTTGCCTTTTCGCCGTCCTTTTCAGGATATTTCATCATTTTAGAGACCGCTCCTGCACCGACCGAGAAGATACTGTGGACCTCCTCCATCATATAGATGTTGTAGCGTCCTTCAGCTCCCAGAAGCGCAAACCCAACGTTTTCAAAGTTGCCAACGGTATTCTTCTGACGGTACATATAATAAGGCTTGTATCCCGCCTGCCCCGACTTTATCTGCGAATAATCGACGCATTTTCCAACGTCTCCTCCGCGAAGCGAATATACCTTACTTCCACGGCGGAGATAATCGGAAGATTTTTTGACACAGAAGGTGTGTACCGTTATATTATCGGGGCGAAGCTGAAGTATCTTATCAA
The DNA here is from genome assembly GCA_045612445.1 of Eubacteriales bacterium. Lineage (GTDB taxonomy): Bacteria > Bacillota > Clostridia > Oscillospirales > CAG-272 > RGIG3994. The sequence continues at coordinate 3,277 of JAZKZA010000248.1, forward strand.
ACGTTGCCGAGAATGACTTGAAATTATCCCCGGGAAGTCCGGCGATCAGATCGGTATTGATATATTTTATGCCGGAGGCGCGTGCAATATCATATGCTTTGAAAAATTCTGCACTGTTGTGCTCGCGTCCGATCATCTTCAGTACGTCATCTGAAAGTGTTTGCGGGTTTATGCAGACGCGAGTAACGCCGAACTCCTTTGCTACGGCAAACTTTTCGGCGGTAACCGTGTCGGGACGACCCGACTCAAGCGTGAACTCCTCAAGAGCCGAAACGTCGGTGCATTCGTTTATCGTCGACAAAAGCTGCCTGAGCTGGTCGGCGGACAATATAGTCGGTGTTCCTCCGCCGATGTATACCGTCTTTATGTTCAGCCCGATGCGCTTTATAGTTGCAAACACTTGCTTGGTATCTTCGATCAGGGTCTCGAGATATTTCGGTATCAGCGAGAGCAAACGGTCCGAGGTGTAAGAAACAAACGAGCAATAGGCGCAACGCGAGGGACAAAACGGGATAGCTATGTAAACACTGCAGTCCCGAGGAGACGGAGTTCCGATAATGTTCATCTCGTTAAGCGCGACCTCTGTGGCAAGAGATGCCTTCTTGGTGGTTACCAAATAATCGCTGTTGAGCAGCTTTTTGACCCTTGTTTTACTGTATCCCAGGTGGAGTAGCTCGGTTGCTACCTTTGAGGGGCGAACGCCGGTCAACATTCCCCACGAGGGACGGTAACCGACAAGCTCTCCTGCCGCTGCAAGGACTGCAGCACCAACAGCAAGCTTGACAGTACGGTCGTGTGGAACCTCGACCTTATAGCTTTCGGTCTTGGTCGCCTCGGTATGCTTGCTATCAACAGTTAGGCTGACTTTAGCCTCAACTCCGTTTTCAACGTCCTTGACCGTTACTTCTATGGTACAGTTATCCTCTGCCTCATTTCCGGAAAACTTTATTCCGGGGAAAAAGATCATACAAAGGGTCTGAACGTAATATTTGTTTATGTTTCCATTGACGTTGACTATCATTTTACGTCATATCCTTTCTTAGCAGAACGCTACTGTCCATTACTATGGTGACAGGACCGTCGTTTATCAGCTCGACCTTCATATCAGCTCCGAAGATACCGGTCTCGGTACGTCTGACTCCGGTGGAGATACGTTTGATGAAATATTCGTAAAGTCTGTTTGCCTCGGCAGGCTTTGCAGATGAGAGAAAATCCGGACGGTTGCCGTGGGCATAGTTTGCCATCAGAGTAAATTGTGATATAACGAGAAGCTCGCCGTCCACGTCGCGAACCGAGAGATTCATCTTTTGATTTGCGTCCTTAAAAATACGAAGCTTGAGTATTTTGTCTGCCAGAGCGTCGGCGTCCTTTTCGGTGTCCCCTTCGGCAACGCCGAGAAGGATCAGAAGACCATTGCCGCACTGACCAACGAGCTTCTCGTCAACCTCGACCGATGCGTGAAGGACTCTTTGAAGTACTGCTTTCATTACGAAAATCCTCGTCTTACATCGTCAACGTCGCGCAGCGAGCGCAGGCGCGAAACGATGGATTTGAAATGGTCTATATTCTTACAACCGACCTTGAGATTTATAACGATGCTATCGTCAGGCTTGATCTGCGAGTTTATCTGAAGGATCGAAACGCGCATATCGGCAAGTGCCGTTGTAATATCGGCGATCAGCATCATCGTGTTACGCGCTACGATCTGGATCATAGCATCGTAGGTCTCGGTCGTGTTGGTCTGGGTGCCGTATTCCCACATAGCGTCGACCCAGCGATCGGCACTTTCGGGGTTGCTGACACCCACAATAGCATTCGGGCAGTCACGTTTGTGGATCGAAACGCCGTAGCCCTTTGTAATAAATCCGATAATATGGTCTCCGGGAAGCGGATTACAGCATTTTGCAAACTTGACCATACAACCGGTTTCACCGTCGACGATAACGCCTCCGCGTCCCTTTCCTTCACTGCCGCTCTTTGCGACCTTGACCTGATCAACATTTGTTATGGTGGGCTGTGCGGGCTCGGGCTTGACGACTCTTTCAAATTCGTCGTGAAGCTTCGTGGCGATCTTTGAAACGGCAAGTCCACCGTAACCGAGGGTGTTATAAACGTCGTCTGCCGAGTTGAAGCCCGAGCGTTTACCGACGTTTTCAACGATCTCGTTTCTCTGGGCCTCGGTATAGCTCGTTCCAAAGCGACGAAGCTCGGAATCGACAGCTGATTTACCGACGATGATGTTATCGGCGCGCTTTTCCTTTTTGAACCATTGACGGATCTTGTTCCTTGCTTCCGACGTTTTGACTATCTTCAGCCAGTCTCGGCTGGGTCCCTTTGAGGACGACGAGGTCAGTATCTCAACTATCTCACCGTTCTGTGGAACGCGATCGATGGGGACGATCATTCCGTTGATCTTTCCGCCGATCATTTTGTTTCCGACCGCCGAGTGGATTGCGTATGCGAAGTCAATGACTGTCGATCCGCTGGGCAACGCGATAACGTCACCCTTGGGAGTGAAAACGAAGGTCTCGTCGTGATATATATCGGTCTTCAGCGCCGACATGAATTCATCGGGGTCACGAGTTCCGTCCTCGGTCTCAATAAGTCTTGCTATCCATTCAAGCTTCTTATCTATCTCTTCCTTGGCACGGTCGCCGGACTTGTATTTCCAGTGTGCCGCGATACCGTATTCGGCTATCTGATGCATTTCACGGGTTCTGATCTGAACCTCGAACGGAACACCGTCACGACCTATAACGGTGGTGTGCAACGAGCGGTAGAGGTTGGGCTTCGGCGTTGAGATATAGTCCTTAAAGCGTCCGGGGATCGATTTGAACATCTCGTGGATCAGACCCAGAACGGTATAACATTCAAGCTCGGTCTCAACTATGACGCGCAACGCGTAAAAGTCGTATATCTCGTCAAAGCTCTTATTTTGGGTGTACATCTTTTTATAGATGCTGTAGACCGACTTTATACGTCCTTCGAGCGTGAAGTCTATATTGTTTTCACGCAGGCAGGAGTCAACTCCTCCGCGTATATTCTCGATAAAGTTCAGGTTTTGACCGTAACGTTTTTCTATGTCGTTTTTGACCTCGGCGTATCCAATGGGATCGAGGTACTGTAGTCCGATATTCTCAAGGTCGTGCTTGACGCGCTGCATACCGAGCCTATGTGCCAGCGGCGCATAGACCTGCATCGTTTCAAGTGCGATTATCCTTTGCTTTGTCTCCGATTTTGCGGAGAGCGTTTTCATGTTGTGAAGTCGGTCGCAGAGCTTTATGAGGATAACTCGAATATCCTTGGACATTGCAAGCAGCATCTTTCGGAGGTTTTCGATGTGCTCGTCCTCTTTGTCATCGACTGTGAGGGCAACTATCTTGGTCAGCCCGTCAACGAGAAGTGCGACGTCCTTTCCAAAGAGCTTTTCGATCTCGTTGAGATTTGTTTTATCGGCGCAATCCTCAACCGTGTCGTGTAAAAGCGCGGCACAGATCGAATCGGTGTCAAGCTCAAGACCTGCAACTATCTGGGCAACCGCAACGGGGTGAGAGATGTACGGATCTCCGCTGAGACGAAACTGTCCCTCGTGCAGCTGTGCGGCATACTCGTAGGCGCGCTCTATCTTTTGAGTATCATATTTTTTGCCGGTTGCACTTAAAGTGCTG
>JAZKZA010000249.1:0-2181 GCA_045612445.1 Eubacteriales bacterium
CCGATACCGTCGCGTCGGTCGCGCCGCAATACAAGATCAACGGCAAAGCCGACAAGGATCGAAAGCAGCACCTTGACGCCAAGTATCTTGAAGAGCTTGAGAACGACGGTGGCGTCGGTCGCCGCCGAGGAGAGCATGACCGCCGCCAGCTCGTCCGAGGTGGAGAGCAGAACGGCAACGAGCGTTCCGACGGTTATGACCCGTCCGGCGTAAAGCCCCGCCGCCGCGGCAGAGAAGCCGCACTGGGGGAGCGCGCCGAGAAGACCGCCCAGAGCCGGTCCGAGTCGACCCGCCCGCGAGATAAAGCGGGCGGCACGCTCACCGGTGCGATGCTCGAGCAGCTCCATGACCAGATAGGTCAGAAAAAGGAAGGGAAGCAGCTTTAGGCTGTCCAGAACGGCGTCAAGTCCCGCCGTTGAGATATATTCGGTAAGGATCGTCAAAATCAAGCCTCTTTTATACTCCCTCGCGCGCTTTTTCGCGCACGAGCGCAGTTTACATACTTGCATAGATTATATCACTTTTTCTCTCGCTTGTCAACCGCAACCGAAAGAGAGCCTTACAACAAACTTTTTTGCTAAAATCTCTTGAAATACAAGGGAAAGTTTGTTAAAATAAAGGGGTAGCGCGGCTCGGTAGTATACCGCACCGTCGCAAATTATTTAACTGTTAAAAGAGGTTTTTGATATGGCAAGGATCAAGGTATGTTCGTTTAATTTGAGATTTGATACTCCAAGTGACGGAATAAACGCCTTTTCAAACCGCCTGAGCCGCGTGCTTGAGGTAATTCGCGAGGAAAAACCCGACCTGATCGGCTTTCAGGAGGCGACCGACGGCATGCGTAAGCAGCTGGCGGATAACCTGCCCGAGTATACTGTCCTCGGTTGCGGTCGCGGAAAGGATTATCGCGGCGAGTCGACCGCCGTTGCCGTACTGCGGGAGCGCTTTGAGCTGAGCTCATGCGATAACTCCTGGCTCTCGCCCACCCCGAGAGTACCCGGCTCGAGATTTGCGGGCGTCGGTCAGAGCGGTTGTCCCCGTGTGACGACCTGCGTTCGCGCCAAGCCGCTCGACGGCGAGAACACCTTCCGCTTCTGCAATACCCACCTCGACCACAAGGGTGAAACGGCAAGACTGCTCGGTATCTACGAGGTGATGCAGTATCTTTCGGCGTCGGATGAGCGCTTCGTTCTGGTCGGAGACCTGAACGCCCTGCCGGACAGTGAGGTCATCGCCGCGCTGGGTAGGGCACAGCCGACGGGACGAGAGATCGTTGAGGCATCGCGCGCACTGGGCGGAACGTTCCATTATTTCGGTAAAATGGAAAAGAACATAAAGATAGACTATATCTTCACCGACGGCGAGACCGACGAGGCAGAAGCATATATGGTCGAGAAAGAGCCTGTGGAGGGAGTTTACGTTTCGGACCACCACCCGATCTTTGCGACGATAGAGATATAAAGCAGTAAGGATAGAAGGCGTACGCGGCGGGAGAGCTTGTAAAAAGGCTGACCGCCGCGAGCTTTTTTGAAAAAAAGCAAAAAAATAAAAAATTTTTTTGAAAAAGGTATTGCAAAAAGAAAAAAAGTATGATATAATACTCGAGCATCATTGAGTGAGGCCCGTTGGTCAAGCGGCTAAGACGCTAGCCTCTCACGCTGGAAACATGGGTTCGATTCCCGTACGGGTCACCAAAAAACAAAAGACACTGCAAGAGCAGTGTCTTTTGTTTTTTCGCGTATCCTAAAGGAGGATCGACGAAAGTTATTCGAGCAAAGCATAGGTTGACTTTTGCGAAAAATCATCGTATAATAATCTCATCGAAAATCCAGAATTTGAAGGGTTAGTATGAAGATAGAAAAGTGCATTAAAGAGACATTCGTTCTAATTGGCAAAGAAGGTTCAACCATGGATGGTCAAGGTTTTATTCAAAAATTATGGTCGGATGCGAATTCTCATTTTAGTGAAGTTCAGCCACTAGCCAAGAAAGACGGAAATGGCAATTTGGTAGGTATTTGGGGTGCAATGTCCGATTATTCCCATTCATACAAGCCCTGGGAAGATAGCTTCAGCAAAGGTTTATACCTTGCCGGTGTTGAATGTGTTGACGATGCAGAAGCACCCGAGGGATGGACAAAATGGACAATTCCAGGCTATGAGTATCTTTGTGCAGAGGTTGAA
>JAZKZA010000250.1:0-4027 GCA_045612445.1 Eubacteriales bacterium
CATATACTCGACGTGAACGTAGGGCTGCCAGAGATCGACGAAGCTCAAATGATGCTCGAAGCAGTCGAAGCGCTTCAAAGCGTTCTCGATCTGCCCTTACAGATAGACAGCACCGATCCCGACGTCATCGAAAAGGCTCTGCGCCGCGTTTGCGGAAAGCCGCTGATAAATTCGGTCAACGGTAAGCCCGAAAGCCTTGCTTCAATACTCCCGCTTGCCAAAAAGTACGGAGGTGTTGTGGTTGGACTCACTCTTGACGAAAACGGCATCCCCGACAGTGCGGAAGGTAGAGTTGCCATTGCCGAGCGTATAATCAACGCCGCCGCCGAGTACGGCATCGACAAAAAGAACATTATCATAGATCCTCTGACCTTAACGGTTGCGACCGATCCCGAATCCGCCAAGATCACGCTGGACTCGCTCCGTATGATACGCGAGCGCTTCGGAGTTGGTTGTTGTCTCGGTGTTTCCAATATATCCTTCGGTCTTCCCGATCGAGATTGTATAAACTCCTCGTTCTTCACGTTGGCTCTCGGTGCAGGACTGACCGCTGCCATAATGAATCCGCTCTCCGAGCCTATGATGAGAGCATATCAAAACTGTCTCGCCCTTCTGGGCTTTGACGAGGGGTGTGTCGGTTATATCTCATCGGTCAATCTTGACCAATCAACTGCACCCGCCACACAAAAGGCCGACGTTGACCTTTATCACGCCATAACGTCGGGGCTTCGCGAGATCGCATCGACGCTTACCGCCCGGGAGCTTGACCGTACCTCTCCTATGGAGATAATAAACGGTGTTTTGATCCCTGCTCTTTCGGAGGTTGGAGAAAAGTTCGCTCAAAAAACGCTTTTCTTACCTCAGCTTCTGATGAGCGCCGAGGCCGCCGGTGCGGCGTTTGAGGTCATTCGCGAGAAGATGCCCTCCGGTGCGGGACAGCGCAAGGAAAAGATAATTCTTGCCACCGTCAAGGGAGATATACACGACATCGGCAAGAACATCGTTCGCACGCTGCTTGAGAACTACAACTACGACGTTATCGATCTCGGTCGCGACGTCTCTGTTGAAGCTATCGTTGAAGCGGCAAAGCGTGAGAACGCTCGTCTGGTCGGTCTTTCGGCGCTTATGACCACCACCGTACCCGCCATGGAAGAGACCGTCAGGGCGCTTCACTCCGAAAATGCCGACATAAAGGTCATGGTTGGCGGCGCGGTACTGACTCAGGAGTACGCCGAGATGATCGGTGCCGATCACTACGCCCCCGACGCCCTTGCAGCCGTAAGCTACGCCGAAACGCTTTTCGGTCACAAGTAAATAAAAAGCACAAACGACCGAGGAGCTCGGTCGTTTGTGCTTTTTATGTTTAAAGAAGATCGATGCCGTTTTCTTCGCACTCGCGGCGCATATCCTCGGGCCATACCGAGCTCTGCACCTCTCCTATGTGAGCCTTGCGCAAGAAGAACATACACATTCTGGACTGTCCGATACCGCCTCCGATCGTATACGGAAGCTTACCGTCAAGCAGTGCCTTGTGGAAGGGCATTTCGGCTCTCTCGGGGCACCCTGCGGCTTCGAGCTGCTCAAGCAACGCCTTGCGGTCAACTCGAATACCCATTGAGGTCAGCTCAAGACCAATGTCAAGAACGGGATAATATACGATAATGTCACCGTTGAGTGACCAGTCGTCGTAGTCTGGAGCGCGGCCGTCGTGCGGCTCGCCCGACTTGAGCTTTCCGCCGATCTGCATAATAAAGACTGCACCGTAATCACGCGCCACCTGATGCTCTCTTTCCTTGGGCGTCAGTTCGGGGTACTTGTCCTCAAGCTCCTGCGTCGTGAAGAAGGTTATATGCTCGGGGAGAAGACGACCGATGAAGTTATAGTCCTCGGTTATATAATTCTCGGTATGTCTGAGGGCGCGATAGATGCGCTTAACGATCAGCTTGAGCGTCTCAACGTTGCGCTCCTCCTCGGTGATTATACGCTCCCAGTCCCACTGGTCAACGTAAACCGAGTGTATGTTATCACATTCCTCATCGCCTCTGATGGCCGACATATCGGTATAGATACCCTCGCCGGGGTTGAAGCCATAGTCTGCAAGTGCCATTCTCTTCCACTTAGCAAGCGAATGAACTATCTCGCAACGGTCACCGGTATGAAGATTAAAGGAGACCGGACGCTCCCAGCCGTTAAGACTGTCGTTAAGTCCGCTCTTTTCGGTTACGAACAGAGGGGCTGAAACACGAGTCAGATTCAACTGTATTGCAAGATCGCGCTCAAAAAAATCCTTGACTTTCTTGATGGCGAGCTGGGTCTGCCGTATCGTCAGATTTGATCTGTAATCCTTGGGAATATAAAGCTTGGACATACTTTGCCTCATTTCAAAAAACTATAGGGATATTATAGCACATATATTTCGTCTGTGCAATAGATAACGACAAAAAAGTTCAGTTATTCCCCTGTTGCAGTCTACATTTTACGATTGCCTCGGTGACGTTCGTCAGCACCAGCTCTCCGTTTTGGTTGTACGCCCAGATGCTTATTTCAGCCAACCCGTTTTTAGCGTTTCGCTTGACCAGTTTGGTTATCTCGGCTCGGGCTGTCAGAACATCGTTGGCGTACACCGGCTTGATCCACTCTATTTTTGTCGACTTGCCGGCAAGCAGCTGCTCTCCGAAGAGATCCACCTCAAGATACTTCGACCACACCGACATAAACGACATCACTCCCGGCGCGATCAAATCGCCGAAGGGGCTCGACTTAGCATATTCCTCGTCGGTGTGAAGCGGAATGTTGTCGTAAACTCGAGCAAACTCCATCATTTTTTCCTTTTCAATAATGACCGGCGCAATGTCGATCGCCATACCGAGCTTTATATCATCAAAATACATATAAAAATCACTCCTAAAACCCACAACAATAAACAACATTATACATCACATCTCAAGTATTATCAATAGCCTTTGACACTTTTGCGCCAATCTTTCAACACAAATTTTTCCGAAGTCAAAAAAGTCGATAAAATTATATAAAATTACCAAATTGTCGCTTGACTTTTTACGATTTATTGTGCTATAATAAGACAGTTCCATACAAAATTCAATAAAAAGGACGGAATAATCATGGCTAACAACTTGATCTACCAAATTCACGACAGACCGCCGTTTGGCAAACGCTTGGTATTTGCATTTCAGCAATTCCTTGCTATTCTGGCAGCAACCATCTTGGTCCCTTCCCTTATCGGACTTCCAACGCAGATGCCTGCCGCCATTTTCGGTGCCGGAGTCGGAACTCTAATCTATCAGCTCTTCACAAAGTTTAAGAGCCCCGTTTTCCTGGGAAGCTCTTTCGCCTTCCTCGGCTCGCTCGGTACGGCTGTATCGTACGGATACGGCGGTATAGTTCTCGGAGCGACGGTTGCAGGACTTGTATACGTTGTTCTTGCACTCATCATCCACTTTGCCGGAACTGCTTGGATATCCAAGCTTATGCCTCCCGTCATCATTGGACCGACCGTAACCCTGATAGGCTTGACCCTTGCCGGCAATGCTATGGGTGATATCGTAAAGGCAAACAGCGCCCCCGCAATGTACGGCTCATACAACCTCGTTGCTCTTCTTTGCGGACTCGTGACATTCTCGGTCGTTATCATCTGCTCGGTTCAGAAGAAATATACGATGCCCAAGCTGATCCCCTTCATCATCGGTATCGGCGCGGGTTATGCCGTTGCCTCGATCTTTACCGTGATCGGTAACGTTGCAAATCTTGACTATTTGAAGATAGTTGACTGGCAGCCCATCGTCAGCAACTTTATAAACGCTGAAGGCGAGTTCGTCGGTGCTTCCGCCTTCTTCGCGATTCCCACCTTCTCGATCGTCGAGGCTGTCAAGGAGCTCGCCACCGGAGAGCTCTCCGCAGACATACTTCTCGCCGGAGGAAAAGGCACTATCCTTGATCCCGGAGCGATCGCTGAGATCGTTGTCGCCTTCCTGCCTGTTGCTCTCGTCGTTTTTGCAGAGCATATTGC